>NZ_CBFHHE010000034.1:0-20022 GCF_965655635.1 Nereida sp. | reverse complement strand
TGAACGAGAGACATCCCACGGCCAAATCACGGGGACCGCGATGATATTACGAACCAACTACGCTATTTGCGATGTGCCCCTCAAATGACTAGGAACAACAAAAAGGGTTTTCCATTCCGTCAAGTCGTGCAGCTCCGCTGAGCAGTCGTTTCTTTTCACACCTGGCCTCCAATAACGAACTGATCGTATGTGTCGTGTTCTGTTGGTTCCTCCAAATCGCGGTCCCATTTTCCTGGAGCGTCATCAGGATATAGGAGAAGAGAGACGGTCATGCGGGTTTTATCGGGAAGTTCCGAGAATATGCTCATTTCCCGAACCTCTTCTTCCCCCAGCCAAATGCCTTTTGGGTGCAGAATTCCTGTTCGGTTGTCGATCAGCATATCCTGTTTTGCAGCTAAGGATGAAGCAGGCAGCGGGATGATCTCTTGACGACCGCGATAGAATATTCCTGATTTGATGAGTGGCTCACTACTCCACGCCCAATCAATAAAGCCTTCCTTGCGCTTTACCTCCGCGCTAGTGCGATCTTGATCCTGGTATAGGTCAAGAAGCTCGCGACACTCTTCAATGGTAAAGCCAAACGCGCGGGATCGTCTTATAAATATTAGCTTTCGGACTGATGCATCATCGTAGGTGCGGTACCCGGTATCTGATCGTGATGGTGCGCTTACCAAACCGATATCTGCATAGTAGCGAACTGTTTTGACGGGCAAGCCAGCCGCCTTGGATGCAGCAGAAATGTTCATGCAAATCCTCCTTGACCTTCCAGTTGCTGGGAAGACTAAATGATAGTCCAAATAGGTGCAACGACTTCGCAAAGACCGATGAAAGGGTAAATGAAATGCCAAGAAATAAGGCTACCAAAATAGCAACACTCCATCGCATGGTAATGTCGGATCGTATGTGCCCTCACGGTCTGAAATCCAAGGATTTGCTGGAACGCGAGGGATACGAGGTGGAAGATCGCCATTTGACTAGCAGAGAAGAAGTGGATGCCTTCAAGACCAAGCATGGCCTTGCAACGACCCCACAGACCTTTATCGACGGCGTTCGTATTGGGGGGTTCGATGATCTAAGAGAATATTTTGGCAAGCCCACTAAAGCCAGGGATACCCTGACCTACACGCCTGTCATTATGTTGTTTTCGGTCGCGGCCTTCATGGCACTCGCCGTGACATGGGTCGCGCTTGGGACACCCTTCTCTGGACGAACTATCGAATGGTTTATCTCAATCTCCATGGTGCTGCTAGGGTTACAAAAGCTTCAGGATGTCGAACGCTTTGCGACCATGTTTCTCAATTATGACCTGCTGGCACAGCGATGGGTGCGATATGGATACGTCTACCCCTTCGTAGAAACAGGGTCTGGATTACTAATGATGGCTGGCGTGCTGACTTGGCTCTCCGCTCCTGCGGCATTTCTTGTGGCTGGAATTGGGGCTGTCAGCGTGTTTAAGGCAGTCTATCTCGACAAGCGGGAACTTAAGTGTGCCTGTGTTGGGGGCGATAGTAAGGTGCCACTTGGGTTTATCTCACTGACCGAGAACCTCATGATGATTGGCATGGGTGTGTGGATGCTCTCAAATCTGTGATGTGAAAAGGATTGACCCTCCACCTGCTGGAAGGTGTATGCTTCTTCAACAACTTAAAACACGAGAGAATACATGAAACTTTTTTACGCCACAGCGATGGCACTAGTAGTTGGTGCGGCGAGTTACATGCTTTGGACAACATTCGAGCCAACTGTCAGTGCAGGCACAACTTCTGGCAGTGATGACACAGCATTGGTTAAAGTCATTCTGCCGGATAGTTTTTCGGATAAAGCGAAAGTCGGTCAAGTGGGCTTCAATGCAAAATGTGCGGCTTGTCACGGGGTCAACGCTGCGGGAAAAGACGGTGTTGCGCCCCCACTTGTTCACAAAATCTATGAACCTAGCCATCACGGCGATGAAAGCTTTCAGCGGGCCGCAGCATTAGGCGTGCGTGCGCACCATTGGCCTTTCGGCAACATGCCTGCTGTTGAAGGTGTCACCCGTGGAGACGTCAAAATGATCACCGCTTACATACGCGAACTTCAACGAGCCAATGGTATCAACTGATCGCATGAAGGAACAAACAATGAAACATATCATGTTCACCGCGATGGTGAGCTTGTGGGCTACAGGCGCCATTGCGCACTCACCGCTTGAGGCGACTGTTCCAGCTAACGCGGCCACCGTCTCGAAAACGCCTTCAGAGATTGTTATGGATTTTAAGGGCGCCATTCGACTGACGCGGGTCAGCATGACCCAAGACAATCAGTCGAGCGTTAACCTCGATCTGGATGCCTTTCGCGGTTTTGCCTCTGACTACGCCATTCCTGTTCCAACGATGGGCATGGGTATCTACCTAATCGAATGGCGTGGTCTTGGTGCGGATGGTCATCCCTTAAAAGGGTCATTTAGCTTTACGGTTGAATAGCAATGCTGGACCTCTGGGAACTGGCATCTATTGCAACAAAGTTTGCGCTTTACCTCGGTGTGCTGACCGCTGTCGGTACATTTTTGACAACTTTGCTTCTCCAGATCACGGGGTACCGCCGTTTCGCCGTTGGCTTTGCTTTGCTCGGGATTGCAGCGACAGTGATGGGTTTCTCTTTGTCTGGTGCCGCCCTGACAGGTGATGCAGGTGGTATGGTCGATTTTGAAATGCTAGGTTTGCTTTGGTCCACACCCGTTGGAACGGCTGTTGCCTTGCGATTAGCTGGTCTTGGGCTGTTAATTACAGGACTGTTACTTGGAAGGTTTGGGCTGATCCCTTCAATGATCGGCGGCGGCCTCGCGTTGTGGTCGTTTGTAACTGTTGGGCATATCCCAGATCGTGACAGTCTTTTGTTGAGCATTGCGTTGCTAATTCACTTGATTGCGATCTCGATTTGGATTGGTGTTTTGACGCCTCTTCGGTCGTTGTCACTAGACACAAGCCGATTATCGGATGCAGTAAGTGTCGGGCACCGCTTCGGCAAAATAGCAGCGGTTTTTGTACCATTACTTATCCTTGCAGGTGTCTACATGAGTTACGAATTGGTCGGGTCGTTGTCATCTCTTGTGGGTACGGGTTATGGACAGGCGTTAATCATCAAGGTGTTGTTCGTAGCAAGCCTCTTGGCCCTCGCTGCGGCCAACAAGCTTCGGTTCATCCCGCAAATGAGCAGGGGTGACCCCGCCGCAGCAGGTCATCTGTCCAAGTCCATATCGATTGAATGGGCGGTAATTGTTATTGTTATTCTGACCACAGCGGCTCTGACGTCTGTCCTGACAGTGCCATCCTAAGGGTTACAGGGTATGCAGGGTTATTTGACACTTAAGAGATTTTTACTGATTTATTATTACAACTGAAAAAACCCTGCACATGCTGCACACCCTGCATTGGTGCTTAACCGCCCCATCGGCTTACTCATCATTTAGCGGGAAAGTCTCCATCTGGCCCGCTCGATACCCGAACGCGGACCAAATTGTTGGCTACAGCTTAGAGGTAGCCCATTGACCGCTAATGCAATAGCGGAGTGCTAATCCTGCAGACATGTCCGACCATCCTCCGCGCCCCATTCAGACGGGCAGACACGGACATCCCTCTAAAGGGATGTTCAGTTGTCCGGTGCTATTTTTTAATAACAGGCCGTAACGCCAGTAAAACTGTTGGTGGAGCAAGAAAAATTTTCACCACCAATCGAACCGCTAGTCACTCCAGTGAACGAGTTTGTAGACCAAGAGTCTTGGGCTAATCCAGAGGTTGCTGTGACTGACATTGAAACAGCGAACAGTAAATTTTTCATAAAGGCTCTCCTCAGCGTTTACTGATGGTGCCATAAATGATCTTGAAATGCCAAAAGGATTAAGAACCTATTTTGCTCCGAAACACCGGCTTACAGAGGAGGAAGCGGAGCAGCGTCCCAGTTAATTGGGTTTCTGAGTTTTGGCTGCAATAGGCATAGGGATTTATAACCGGTTTTTAACCAGAGCCTTCCCCAATCCGAATGGCAAATAGCTTTTGACAACAAGTAATGCTGCCGTATCGAATTATTCATATATCCAGCACATCCAAAGGCCCCAGCTACGCGCGCGGGAGCGGATCTCTTAATTATTTTCAGGGGACCCAATTAGGGACTGAAATTAAGATAAAATTTTTAATTTAATATTATCAAATATTTACAAGGATGGGGTGGCGGACAGACAGGGATTCGAACCCTGGAGACGGTCTCCCGCCTACACACTTTCCAGGCGTGCGCCTTCGACCACTCGGCCACCTGTCCGTGAGGGGCAAATAGCGGCAATCGGTGGGGGGGATCAAGGGGTTTCTTGCGGATTGTCCACAAATAGGGACGCGTAGGCCCAGATAGCAGGCCGTCTATTCTGATGCCCTCGCCTCAATCCCCTAAATGCACATAGACCCGGCGGTTGATTTTGCCCTTTTTCTCGATTTTGCCCAGCCGGATCGCACCGATCTCGCCGGTGCGTTCAACATGGGTGCCACCGCAAGGTTGCAGGTCAATTTGCGTTGTTTCATTACCAATACGAACCAACCGGACAATTCCCGCACCGGTGGGTGGTTTGACTGACATGGTCTTCACCAAATCGGGGTTCGCGTCCAATTCGGCGGCTGTGATCCACGCGTCTGTCACAGCAAAGTTGGCATCGATCAAACGGTTCAACTCTGTTTCAATTGTTGCTTTGTCCTCGGGGGGGGTCTCCATCATGAAGTCCAGCCGTCCTTTATCTGCCGCGATTGCGCCTCCTGTGACAGGCAGCGGGATCACGACAGACAGCAGGTGTAGAAGCGTGTGAACACGCATCATCCGGTGGCGACGTTCCCAGTCCAGTGTTTGCGTAACTTGCGTGCCAACCGCAGGAAGAGCAGTCGGCTCAGCAGGTACGAGGATCAAAGCCCCCTCGCCTTTGATGCACATCGCGATCTTCATTGCACCGCCTTGCCACGTGATCCGACCGCTATCGCCGGGCTGACCGCCACCCGTTGCGTAAAAATTTGTCTGATCTACGACAATGCCGCCCTCAGGCGTGTGGCTCACGACTTTGCCGGTCGCATCACGCATGTAGGCATCTGTTAGGAAAAGAGGCTCTGTATTCATGTCTCACCGAATGATTTGCGGTAAATGTCGTTCAGGCTCACTCAGCGTTTTCAAAGACTGAGGGAATATCATTTGCCTTTTGATCTAGCCACTCTGGTACGGACAGGCCTTTTTCACGCAAAAACGCTGGGTTAAAGAGCTTGGATTGGTAGCGTGTTCCGTAATCACACAGGATCGTCACAATCGTATGGCCCGGTCCCATTTCACGGGCCATGAGCATCGCGCCAGCCACATTAACACCGCTTGAACCACCAAGAACCAAAC
Organism: Nereida sp.; assembly: GCF_965655635.1. Taxonomy (NCBI): domain Bacteria; kingdom Pseudomonadati; phylum Pseudomonadota; class Alphaproteobacteria; order Rhodobacterales; family Roseobacteraceae; genus Nereida; species Nereida sp. The sequence goes on along the minus strand of NZ_CBFHHE010000034.1, from coordinate 14,634 downwards.
CTTCGTTTGCGAGCAGGTCAAACACGATCGGCACTGCTTCTGTATCTGGGATGTTGAACGACATATCGGGTGTGAACCCATCAAGATTGGCCGTGATGCGCCCCTGCCCAATCCCTTCGGTAATGCTGCCCCCGCTGGATGCAAGCGCGCCAGTGGTGTAAAAGCTGTGAAGTGCGGCGCCATCTGGGTCCGCAAGGCCAATCTTTACGCCCTTACTTTGCAGCGCCATCCCAACGCCGGCCATCGTACCTCCAGAACCTACAGCACAGATGAAGCCATCCACCTTGCCGCCGGTTTGTTCCCAAATTTCGGGGCCCGTTGTTTCGATATGGGCTTGGCGGTTTGCAACATTGTCGAATTGGTTCGCCCAAATGGCACCATTTGGTTCTGTCTTGGCCAGTTCATTCGCCAGTCGCTCGGAATAACGCACATAATTGTTCGGGTTTTTGTAAGGGGCCGCGGGGACCTGAACCAAAGTCGCGCCAGCAAGCTCAAGCATATCTTTCTTTTCCTGGCTTTGGGTCTCTGGGATAACGATGACGGTCTTGAAGCCCATTGAGGCGCCCATTAAGGCAAGTCCGATGCCGGTGTTGCCTGCCGTACCCTCAACGATTGTGCCACCCGGTTTAAGATCACCACGAGCGACGGCATCCTTAATGATGTAAAGCGCTGCACGGTCTTTGACCGATTGACCGGGGTTCAGGAACTCAGCTTTACCGTAAATATCACAGCCCGTGGCAGCACTTGCTGCTTTGAGACGGATCAACGGGGTGTTGCCGACTGCGTCAGCGAGATCTTTTACAACGCGCATCGAGCGGTCCCTTCTGTTTTATTCGTATCTGAGATGTAGGCCAGCGCGGGGGCGATCTCAACCAATTAGCGCGGGATTTGAGCCGCGTAGGCGCAAACGATCAAGACCCCGCTCGCGCAATCCCTGCCCGAAGCTCATCACGGTGTCGCGCCAACCACAAAGCCAAGAGTAAAGTCGGTGCGTTTTTCAAACCACCCCCGTCAGCTACTTTCATAAACGCGTCAAAACTTAGAAGGTGCGAGGCGATATCTTCGGCCTCACCTACTTCACCACCAACGCCCGTGATGTCATCCGGCAAATCAGCGGTTCCCACGTAAAGATAGAAAAACTCGGTTGATGAACCGGGGCTTGGGTAGGCCTCAGCAACAGTATGAAGCGCGCTGAACTTAAGCCCCGCTTCTTCCATCGCCTCGCGGTGCGCTGCGTCTTGGGGTGTCTCAAACGCATCAATAAGACCCGCGATTGGCTCCATCGACCAGCAATCAGACGCACCGCGCAGATACGGACCCACGCGAAACTGCTCAACCAAAAGGACCCTATCGCGCACCGGATCATAGGGCAGCACAATCGCAGCATCAGCACTTTTGAACGCCGCACGGGTTACGACGGGGCTGCTTGAGCCATCGAAACGCTTGAATGACAGATCTGCCTCACCCATCGCGAAGAAATTAAAATATGGCATGCGCTGCCCGAAAAGCGCAACATCATCGCGCGACAAGCGGCCATCTACAGGCCCCATCTCCGCGTCGGCGCGCAGTCTTGACGCGGCCCGTGCGCGGATCATGCCAAAGCGCGCGGCCACGTCCACACCGCTCAGCTGGCCAAAATAACTCATCACCTCCGCAGCGGCCATTCGGCTAACTGCGCCGAAGTCGTTCTGCCACTGACTTAGGGACCACGCCCCTCCGGCCTGCCATTGACCACGCGGAGGCATGTAGATGTCCGCCCCGTCAATTTGCACCACATCATAGGCGAAACCGCTCTCGTAAAAATCCAAACGCGCTCGGTCATTGGGACTAAGGCCATCAATGCGCAGCGCTTTCGCCACTTGGCCTTTTGCGGCTTCAATGATTGGAAAACTTTCGCCCTGTACTTGGCTGACCCGATAGTCCTCAAGCATCATTTCGCTAAGGCGCAAATGATCGGTCTGCCCGAGGATTACATTGCGTAATACGGCATCACGCAGCGTGCCGTAGACAATCAAAGACCCGTTCTCAGCTGGCATATCTTTTTCACTACCCGCTTGATCAGGCATCACGGCAAGCCCGGCTTGTTAAAAGCCAGCGCCGCTTTTGCGCCCAGATAAGCCGCCAAAACACCGCCGCCAAGCACAACAAAAATTACGCTGCCACTCGCCATGATCTGCAGGTCTTCAAACGCGATTTCAAGTACAGCAATGACTGCCTCCATCGCTTGGTCGTATTGCTTGCGTAACGATCGTTCGAGCATTTTGATCGTTGACTGCGCCAACAACGCCCAGAAAACCCACGCAAACGCCCCAGTCAGCCCGTGAACAACGATGCCTTTTGCAGCGGGCTTGACCCGAACGCCGATCACCGTCCACCCCACCACAAACCCCGCTGCTGTGTTGATATGTGCAAACCATTCAAACGGGGGATCTTCGACCATCAGCGGTGCGATCAGAAACGATGCACACCACCCCATAGCGGCCAACACCGCCGCTGCAACAAGACGACCGGCTGTTGGCATCACGAACACTCCTTACTGCACGAGTTACGACACGCGGCGACCTGCCGTGATCCAAAACCTTATGCAGGCTTGCCCACAGTGATCTGCGTTACGTTACAGGTTTGGCTATCGAATGTCGACGCGCAAGAGGTCAGGTAAAAGTTCCACATCCGGCGGAACCGGTCATCAAAACCCATGGCTGCTGCTTCTGCCCAACGGGCGTTGAAGTCATCGTACCAGCGGCGCAACGTAATCGAATAGCTCTCACCAAATTCAATCGACTTGGCTACGGTCAGCCCCGCTTGGGCAACGTGTGACCTAAGAATACGCGGTGCGGGCAGCATGCCGCCAGGGAAAATGTATTTTTGAATAAAATCTGGGCCACGTTTATAAATGCTCCACCGCTCATCAGCGACAGTGATGATCTGAAGCGTCGCTTGCTTACCAGGCTTCAGGCACTTGCGCAGCGTCTCGAAATAAACGGGCCAATATTTTTCACCCACTGCTTCGAACATCTCAATGCTGGCGATGCCATCATACGTGCCTTCCTCATCACGGTAGTCTTGCATCTTAAACGTCACAAGATCGGAAAGTCCTGCCTTTTCAATGCGTTCTTGAGCGTAGTTAAACTGCTCCTGACTAATCGTAAGCGCTGTTACCTTCAGGCCGCGTTCTTTGGCGGCGTATTCCGCAAAACCGCCCCAACCACAGCCGATCTCAAGCAAATGATCACCGGCGCTGACGCCCATCTCATCAATTAACTGTGCATACTTCTGCTCTTGGGCTTTTTCCGTGCTCTCTTGCCCTGTTTTGAACAAAGCCGATGAATACGTCATAGTATCATCCAACCATAACCCATAGAAACTATTGCCTAAGTCATAATGATAGCTGATGTTTTTTCGGGCTTGGCCTTTGGAGTTCGATTGCAACCAAAACCGAAGTTTTTCGTACATCCGGACAAGCGCCTGCCCCGCAAACCCGTCATACATTTCCTCATTGCCGTCATGCACCAAATCCATGAAGGCCTGCAAATCAGGTGTGGACCACCATTCGTCCAAATACGCATCGCAAAATCCAAGATCGCCTTCACGGATCAGCCGGCCAAACAAATCGTTGTTGTGAATGTGGACTGTAGCCACAAAACCTGCCGCCGCACCGCTTGCGCGAAAGTGACGGCCGTCTGGCAAAATCATATCAAGCTGTCCGCGAGACATACTTTGAGCCATAGAAAACACTTGGGTAAAATAACGGGGCAGATTTGCTTGCCCTTGTGTCGTGGTCAGGATCATGCGTGCTTCCTAGCTGATATCAGTTGTGTCCACTTTGCCTGACAGGCGCCGCGATTGAAAGTGTAACCTATTGCAATCATTTACAAAGCCAAGTGCATTAACGCTGGGTAACCTCTTCAAAGACATATTTTTTAGCCAGATCATCAAAAACCACGGTTTTCATACGCCCCAAGTGCTGCTTTACGCCCTGCTTCAGCCGTCACAATCGGTTCGGGATAACGCGCATCAGGGGCCAAACCCCAACTTTGTGGAATGGCATCAAAATACTGTAGCGCAGTCTTTGCGGAGTTCGCACGCCCTTCGGCGATCCACGCACTGACGTAATCGCGGTTTTTATCGAACTTATCCAGCTGCGTCACAGGGTTGAACACACGGAAATACGGCGTCGCATCCGGTCCCGACCCCGATGACCACTGCCAACCCATTGCGTTTGATGCAGGGTCCCAATCCGTCAGACATTCCTCGAACCATTTTTGGCCAATCTTCCAATGACACTGCAGGTGCTTGGTCAGATAGCTGGCCACAATCATGCGACCGCGGTTATGCATTTTGCCCGTCACATACATCTCACGCATCGCGGCATCTACGAATTGAATGCCCGTCCGGCCCTGCTTCCAAGCCCGCACTTTTTCGGAGGTCTCATCTGTATTCCACGGAAAGGCATTCCAGTCCGGTTTCCAGTTTTCCGAGACAATCTGTGGGGTGTGGTGCATCAAATGATACGCAAATTCGCGCCAAACCAGCTCTTTGAGGAATGTCTCTGCGCCTGCTTTTCCCTGATGAAGTGCGGCTTGACCCGCGTGCCAGCATGTTGTCGGGCTGATTTCACCCAAAGAAAGGTTTTCAGACAACCCACTTGTGCCGTCTTTCCAAGGAAGGTCGCGGTTAGTGTCATAGCCCTGAACGCGTGTCTCGATAAAGCTATCAAGCCGCGCGCGGGCGGCATCTTCACCCACACGGGCATATTGCGCCACGATCGCCCCACCACGGTGCATGGCCCGCCCAAGCCCCCAGTCAGACAGTGCATCGGACGCAATCTCTTGGGATAGCGACGCCATATTCGTCGGCGCACTCAGGGGCGCAGGCACATCGCGGTCGCGCACCATTTTCCACATGGGCGTGTATACTTTATAAAATCCACCGGTCTTTGTCTCGACGGTCCATGGCTCAAACATCACATGACCTGCGAAACTGCGCGCATCGATGCCCTGTTCTTTGAGCGCAGATTTGACAGCCGTATCACGTTCTTTCGCATCAGGATCATACAGCCGCGACCAGTAGACAGAGCCCGCTCCGGTTTCAGCGATCACGCTCTTGAGAACTTCAAGGGCGTTCCCTCGGCGCAAAACCAAACGCGCACCGATCTTTTCAAGAGACGCCTGCAACGCGCCAAGCGATTGTTCGAGACGCCACTTCGGCGCAGCACCAAGCGTTTCGACAATTTGATCGTGACTAAAAAGGGCCACAACCGGCCGCCCCGTTTCGCACGCAGCAGTCAGTGCCGGGTGATCTGAAAGGCGCAAATCACGCCGGAACCACATGATGATTGGTGTCTGCTCGCTCAAAATAGCCCCCTGCCGTCAACTCGCGCGGCAAGGCCGCTTTCACAGCGTTTGATCTAGGGCTTGGATCAGCAAATCAACCTCGGAGGGGGATGTGTAATGCACAAAACTCAGCCGAAGGACCCCTTGAGCCAGATCAACGCCGAGTGCCTCAAGTGCGCGATCGGCATAAAACGTCCCGCCACCGGCCATGATGCGTTTATCCGACAAACGCCGCGCTACGTCTGCGCCGCTTTGACCGTCAACAACAACCGAAACAGTGGGCAGCCGCTTTTGTGCGTCAATCGGCCCAAGGACCCGTAAGTCATCACGTCCCTCAAGATAGGCCATCAAGGGGCGAAGCGCTGTTTGCTCTGTCTCGTGGATCAAGGCTGCAACTGACTCCGCACGTCCTGTCGCGTCACGCCCCGCTTTGAAATGATGCTCATAAACCTTGTCGAAATAATCCACGATCCCCGCACAGGCCGCGACTTGCGCATGATCTGGACCCGCTGGCGTGAAGCGCTTGTAAAGGACGTGGTTGTTGAACCCATGGCCCTGCCCCGGCAGCGCCATTCCAAGGTTACGATTTATCACCATAATGCCTTGGTGAGGACCGTATGTTTTGTAGGCCGAAAACAGATAGATATCAGCGCCCAGCTTTTTGATGTTCGGCAAGCCGTGGGGTGCACAGCTGACCCCGTCCACACAAGTGAATATCTCGTTCTCGCGCGCTATTTTACAAATGGCCGACACATCATGCGGCGCGCCCACAACGTTCGAAGCATGCGGAAAGCACAAAAGCTTAACCCGCTCATCAATCAGCTCTTCAAGATCATCGGTCTCAAGCATGCCCGTCTCAGGGCGCATTTTCCATTCGCGCACCTCGATGCCGCGGTCGGCCAATCTCCGCCAGACACCGCTATTGGCCTCGTGATCTGCGTCGGTCACGATGATTACCTGCTTCTCGGTCAGCCACGACCCGAAAGCTTGGGCCAACACATAGGTGTTTTGGGTGGTCGATGGACCGAAGCTTACCTCATCAGTTTGCACGCCAAGCAAACGCGCAAGCCGTTCGCGCGCCTCATCCATCTCGGCGCCCGCAAGTTCAGAGGCTGGGTATTGACCATAAGGTTGGACTTTGCGCTCGCGGTAAAAACGGTTCAACCGCCACGCCGAATGCCTGCACGTGTAGCTGCCGCCTGCATTCTCGAAAAACCCTCGCCCGCGCAAGGCAGGCTCGGCAAACGCAAGGAACTGCGCACGCACAAAATCAAGGTCCATCATCATATGCAGAAAATTGCATAATAACAGGCGGTATGCAAGAGAATACCGGCAAATGAAACCGCCCCATCGTCAATACCGACAGGGCGTAAACATAGCTATAACAGAGTAATTACTCAGCAGGTGTTCAGCTCATTTCGGCTGTTGTCGTCGCAACACCAGCTCCCTCACGACGACCATCATTATAGATCGCCTTGATCAGCGCGATGCACATCAACATCATCACCACCGAGAATAGTAGCGCGCCGACCACTATCGCTGTTTAGATCTCAGATGTAACCCCTGAGATAAGCAAAACGCCGACCACCAGTGCCAATGCCGCACCCCAAAACATAAAGTGCGGACGTGCTTTTGGCCCTTCATCGCCAGCCGCGTTGATTGTGTACACGATCAAAACTGCCGAGTCAGCAGAGGTCACCAAGAACGCCATGCTCCACGCCAATGCTATGCAATCAGCGCAAGCATGAATTCGGTCATCGCAAAGATCTTGTCACCGTTTGCTGCGCCAGAGATCACGCCATCCGACCGCCATTCAACTCAAGATCAATAGCCGAGCCGCCTGCCCATAAAACCAGACAAAGCACATTAACGCAGGCACGATCATCGCACCACGCACGAACTCTCGGATCGACCGACCACGACTGATACGCACAAGAAACATCCCCACTAAAGGCGCAAATGCGATCCACCACGCCCAGTAGAACACGAGCCACCAGCCCTGCCATTGCGACAACAATAAGTCTTCTGACCGTTTAAAACCGCCTGGACGGAACACGTTGAAGATTCTTAGCTTCCGGCAACATCCACCACGACACGTCCTTTGACTTGGCCCTTCAAAATGTCACGACCAAGGGACGACAGATCGGCAAGCGTCGCTGGAACAATCATGTCCTCAAGCTTTGCAAGCGGAAGATTGGTGGCGATACGCTGCCAAGCACGCTGACGTGCCTCAAAGGGTTGCATCACACTGTCGATCCCAAGCAGGTTCACACCGCGCAACAAAAACGGAATAACGGTTGCCGGCAAACCCGCGCCACCGGCAAGACCAACAGCCGAAACCGATGCGCCGTATTTCATCTGCCCAAGCACACGCGCCAGCATTTCGCCCCCGACCGCATCAATGCAGCCGCCCCATGTTTCCGCCTCAAGCGGACGTTTTGTGGTCTCATTCAGCTCCTCGCGGGCTACAATCTGGGACGCCCCAAGACTTTCAAGATAGGCACCTGTTTCAGGGCGCCCCGTCACAGCCGCAACTTGATGACCAAGGTTTGCCAGAATGGCAGTAGCCACGGATCCAACGCCACCAGCCGCACCAGTGACCAAAACTGGCCCGTCTTTGATGCCGTGATCTTCGAGTGCCATAACCGCCAGCATCGCCGTAAAGCCTGCCGTACCCACAGCCATTGCCTGACGTGTATCGAGGCCCTTGGGAAGTGGCACCAACCAGTCCGCTTTGACACGCGCTTTTTGTCCGTAGCCGCCCCAATGGGCCTCACCGACGCGCCAGCCTGTCAGAACGACCTTATCCCCTGCAGCATAACGCGGGTCATCAGATGTTTCGACGGTGCCTGCAAAATCAATTCCCGGCACATGGGGGTAGTTGCGCACAAGACCGCCACCCGGCCCGATGCACAGACCGTCTTTGTAGTTCACTGTTGAGTATTCCACGGCCACAACCACATCACCGGCCGGAAGCTGATCGAGGCTAAGCTCCTCAACGGCTGCGTGTGTTTTGCCTTCGTCGTCTTTGTTGACCACCAGTGCTTTAAACATGTTCATCTCCCCATATCTTTTCAGTCTTTGCACGGGCGCGGCACGTTGATGCCCCGCGCCGCGCCATACATTAAATCCAGAATTTTTCAGCCACCGTGACGGCCCGCGGACCATCCGGTGTTTGGGCTGTCAGCTTGGTGCCTGGGTCCCAATGGGTCATACGCACCATGCCAATAGCGACGCCTGTGCCAAAATCGGGGCTGTTGGCGGCAGATGTGATCTGCCCCACAACTTTATCGCCTGCCATCAAAGGCCAGGTACGATCACAGGGCGGCACTCCCCCCTCAATCTCAAGAGGGCGGATTTGCTTCACCGGCCCCTCTTTGGAGACGCGCAGCAATGCGTCACGGCCCACACAACCGATCGCCGTTTGAGTTGAACAAAAACGACCAAGTCCCGTTTCATGGGGGGTGTTATCGCGGGTCATATCATTGCCATAAGACAGCAAGCCACCTTCGACCCGCTCAATCCCGTTTGGACAGCCTGCGCGCACATCAAGGTCTTTGCCCGCCTCCATAAGCGCGTTCCAAAGCGGCATTCCGATGTCACTGCCTTCAACGTAAATCTCAAAACCACCCTGCTTTGAATAGCCAGAGCGCGCAATCACAAGCGAGCGGCCCTGAAACTCAAACACGCCGTAGCGGAAAAACTTCACGTTGCGAACGGCCTCACCAAAGACCCGCTCCATCAAATCATCAGACTTGGGCCCTTGAATGGCCAAGGGGCTGACGTCCGGTTCATCGACCATCACGTCAAGGCGGTAGCCATACGCAATGCCTTTGACCCAAAACAGCAGATCACTGTCCGCGATCGAAATCCAATAGCGGTCCTCGGCCAGTTTAACCGCAACCGGATCGTTCAGCATCCCGCCGGTCTCATCTACCATGGGCACATAATAACACATGCCCGGCAGCATCCCGCGCAAATCGCGTGGCGTCAGCATTTGTAGTAAGCGACCTGCATCAGGGCCGCGCACCTCTACTTGACGCTCAGCGGCCACATCCCATACCTGAACCGCCGATTTAAGGTGGTGATAGTCTTCGACCACACTGCGAAATACAGTTGGCAAAAGCATGTGATTATAAGTTGTGTAGGCACTTACACCTGCCGCCTCCACACCATCAGAGAACGGCGTGCGGCGAAGCCGACGCGAAGCAGTAATCAAAGCCATATCGTGTTCCTTATACTCGGCTTATCGAAGCTATAATGTCGTAAATTCCGGCCCTATTTCGGTTTTGGACCGGCCCAGTCAATTGCGCAAATCTCGGCAGACATGCCGCCAAAGTCCCACACGCGGCCATAGTCGCGCACTTTGGACTTCAGGCCCTTGGCAGCGATGATGTTTGGTCCCATCCAATATTTGGAATTGGTTATCGTAACAGGCTCATCCGGTGAGGCGCCGTCGATCATCTCGATCTCGCCTGCAATCTTGCGCCCGATATACAGACCACGTTTGGTGCCATCACGGACGATTTCAACTTTCTCACGCTCTGCACCGATGATCTCGGAGACAAGGAACGTGAACAAACCGGTGGTTCCACCCGCTTGACCACTGAAAATCTTGAGGATGCCATTATAGGCCTTCTGGCTTGCGCGCTCATCAACGTAGGCCGCAACTTTCCAATTACCCTCACCCATACGGCCCGGAATATCGACCAACAGGCCTACGTTAAGCCCCGCAAGGTCTTCACCTTCAAAGTGGCCCTCATCAATAGCAATGGCCATCCACGCGTGGCAGTGCCCTTCGGTGGGAGGGTGCGCGCCAAGGCTTACGACGCATGGGCAAAATACCGTGCATGAGCAGTTGAGGAAAAGCTCGCCCTTGATGGCCCAATCCGTCGGACGCATTTTGCGGCGCAGAGGGTTATTTTCCATCTTCTGGTCGATCCGTTGGGAGATCGCGATGCGGTCACTTTCGGTTCGTTGTTCTGTCGTGGCCATCGACGTAGCCCTCCTCGTTTGTGCGCAAATTGCGCGGTCAAATCATATGCGCAAAGATGCGCGTTAAAGTACGTTGCTGACGCCAAGCCCGAGGCCCGCCGCGATCAGCGCATATCCCATCGGGCGCGTCACGAATGCGCCAAGCTGTGGCAATTTTTCAATCACCATAAAGAGCGTCGCCGCCCCCATCCACAAAAGGCTCATCACGCCGCCGACAAAGCCAAGCGCCATGAAGCCCCAACAACACCCGACACAAAACGCACCCAGACCAAGCCCCATGCGCAGACCACCAAGTGCACCAGTGCGCCAGTGGCCCAAGAAATACATCGTCGGCGCGTGGCAGACCCCGTGGCAAACCTCTTTGACGCGGGTGAACTGGAAAGCTCCAACGACCACCAACAGCCCTGCGGAAAGCCATGTAGGCGCAATACCCAATTCGTCGACCAATCCGACAGATGCCAGCCACAATTGTGCGGCGGCAATCAACGCCGCGAACGCCACCCAAACAATCGCATATCCTAAAAGCACCCCAAGCCAGCCTGCGCGTGCGCCGTTTGCACTTTGCATCAGGTCTTCGTAGGCGCGCAATGTTGGCACCATCGTGGGCAACATCATCGCCGCCATCATGATTGCCCACATCGCAAAAAGCGGGCCGAACGTCTCCATCGGCATCATGTTCATCCCAACAGGACGGCCAATAAGATCAACGCCCGACATCATCGCCATCATATACAAAAACGCCCATGACACCAAAATAACGCCAAAAAACGAGAGCCAAAGAATGCTGCGGACTGCGACCATGACGCGGATCTTTCGTATTTGTCTTTTACTTGTGTCGAAGCGACTCGACCTGTGCAAAATTAAATGTCAGACTTTTGAAATTACGCAATAGATAAATGTCAGACATATGAAAACGAAGCTTGATCCTTCTGCTGATCTGTCGGCGCAAATTGCCGGTGCGATCCGCGATGCCATTATCGACGGCACTCTGCCTGTTGATGAGCGCTTACCCTCAGAAGTTGAGCTTTGCGAACAGTTCGATGTGTCACGATCAACGGTGCGCGAAGCCCTCAAGCGGCTGGCGGCGCAATCGCTGATCCGCACGCAGCGGGGCGCCACGGGCGGCGCTTTTGTCAAACGGCTCAACTATGCGGATGCCTATGCACAGCAGATCACAACATCCACACTATTGCTGTCCATTAACGAAATTGATTTTGCCACGGCCTGCGAAGCTCGCTTTACGCTTGAGCGCGCCTGTGCGCCGCTTAGCGCAAAACGCAGGACGCCGGATCATCTTGCCACTATGCGCGCTGAAATTCACCGCCAAGGACAAATCGGACTTTCTGACGAGGCATTCTGCGCCTCGGATGTGGCTTTTCACCGCGCGCTCGTGGATGCGGCCCATAACCCGGTTTTGTCATATCAACTAGCCGGCGCCGTAGAAGCCATGCAGCCCTTGATGAACATGATCACGTTTACAGCGCGCGACCGTGATAAAATCATTCGCCTACATACTGATTTAGCGAATGCTATTGAGCAAGAAAACGCCGTGGAAGCAGACCAGGTGTTACAAACTCTGGCCCGCGAAACCAACGCCATGGCAGATACAGTATTTACCGCCCGCGCAGGACGCTAATCACTTGCGCCGCGCTTCACTTTCCATGTAGGTGCCGCGCACTAAACTATTCATTGTCGCAACCCACTATTTTTGATTTTTCCCGTCGGAGGATTCCAATGAAACGCCTGCTTTTGACTTCAGCCGCTGCGCTGTTTGCCACCACTGCTTTTGCCGCTGATCCTGAATTGATCGTGTTTGATTGGTCCGGCTACGAAGAAGAAGGGTTCTACCCCGATTACACCGCCAAACATGGCGATATCCCTACTTTTGCGTTCTTCGGCGAAGAAGAAGAAGCGTTTCAAAAGTTGCGCTCTGGTTTTCGTGCCGACGTAGGTCACCCGTGCTCGCAATCTGTTGAGAAGTGGCGTGATGCTGGCTTGATTGAGCCATGGGATATTTCACAAATTCCAGCCTACGCAAATGTAGGTGCTGCCTACAAAGAAAACCCAATCTTCGCAGATGAGACAGGCGTTTACTTTATCCCCGCTGACCTCGGTGCGACCGCAATCGCCTATAACACCGAAGAAGTTCCCGCTGCAGATATCGAAAGCCTTCAGGTGTTTCTTGATCCAAAATATGCAGGCCGCACATCTTTGCCTGACAACGTAGACGATGCCTATTCACTGGCATTTTTGGCAACTGGTGTAACGGACTGGACAACCGCAACCCCCGCACAAGTTGATGCCGCTTCCGAGTGGATGCGCAAGGCTCACGCCAATGTCCGCGCCTATTGGGCAGACGGCGCAGAATTGGCGCAACTGATGGCAACTGGCGAAGTTCTGATTTCATGGGCGTGGAACGAAACTCCCGTGACGATGGCGGCTGACGGCGCGCCCATCGGGTACCAACGCGAAGCCAAAGAGGGATCATCACTGTGGTTCTGTGGATATGTGAACCTGCAAGACGGCCCGGGCTCTGAGCAAAAAGCGCATGACTTTATGAACGCATGGCTTCAGCCAGAGGTGACTGACTACATGGTTAACGAATGGGGCTATGGCCACGGCAACGCACAGGCTATGGCTAACTTTGACACAGCGATCCTTGATGAAGTTGGCATGGGCAAAATTGACGCTCCGATCCTGCGTCAACTGCCTCTTGAAAACGCAATCCGCGAGAAGATGGTCGCGTCCTTTGAGAAGATCAAAGCCGGCTTTTAAGCGCAGCGTTTGAACCGTTAGAACAGCGATGGGCGTACGCGCCCCTCGCCATCTGCCAGATGACCTCTATGTTGTGTCACAGGACAAAACGCAGAGGACATCATGGTAGAGTATATTTCGATCGGATTGGCCCTGTTGACCATCGGTCTTGGGGCGTTTGGCTTTTTGGCCCCCCGTTACACCGCCTCCGCACTTGATCTGGAAACCACCCACACAACAATGGGCTTGTCAGAAATGCGCGCCAGCGTCGGCGCCTTATTTGTGGCCGTTGGGTTTGCTTGCCTGTTCACTGGCAGCGCGTCCGCCTACTTTATGCTTGGGGTTGTATACGCCGGTGCTGCAACGGGCCGTGCGCTATCCCTTGTTCTTGATGCCCCCCCTTTTCGCAAAGCCTTAACATTTTTCGCTTTCGAGGCGATACCAGCCGCCTTTTTGCTTTGGGCGCATAGCCTGACCTGAAGACGGCGGATAAAACCCGCGATCACACAAGCTACCTGTTGCAAACCACAGCCAGCCGATTATGTATTGGATGTCTCTTCGGGGACTATGGACATAAACGCGCTCGTAATAAGCGGATCGGACCCGGGGGCGGTACCCGGCGACTCCACCATGTTACCTCCGGCGGCATCCTTCATTTGGGGAGGTCTTTCGGGATTGTGGGGTCGAAATAGGATCGACGAACGTCTAAAGGGGTTTGCTTTGTTTCGGTGAGTTACCACCGTTATCGGTACATTTAAGCTAGTTGCAAATGACAACAAAGCTCCAGTAGCACTCGCAGCGTAAGCAGCGCGTAATACTGAACTCTAAGTCCTAAGGCCTAGCAGCTTTAGGCGGGGTTCGCAGGTACCTGGCAACAGAAACCTGCACTTTTCCGCTTTTCTACATCTTATCCATGGACGCCACTTTGAATGCTAAGATGCACAGCTTTCGATACTGCCGTTCACCTCGCCCACATGGCGAAAATCGCTTGAAACATAGCGATACGTATAATTCAACCCATACTCATCCATCAGAGTACGAATAGCCATGTCAGTACAAATGTTGTCATAAACCAGACGGGCTTGTTCGGCCAAAGCGGCTTCACGGTCAATCTGATCATAGCGCGAGTTATACGTGTAATAATACCGCACATTCAGCTTATCGATTGTCATATTATCAAAGTGCAAAAGCTGGCTACGCTCGGATTTCACACTTTCATTCAATTGCCGTGCAGAGCGTTCGAAAAAGGCGACTACTTCAAGCTGTTCTGGTGACAAATCATCTGTGCGGCTCAACTCTGTTTGGCTATTGGCAACCACCGACTGCAAAGTTGAGATTGTGCTCAGCGTCAGCGGGTCCGCTTGCTGTCGCGTGACCTCTACATCCGTTTGCGCGCTTTGTGGCGCAGATCCGTCAACCCGCTGATCTGTCATCAAAAAAGCGCTGCCCAAGCCAAAGGCTATCCCTACACCAATTAATCCGAAACCTTTTAATCCTGAAGCAAAACCTTGCTTTTCCATTACTGCGTCCCCCAAAGACAATAGGCCAATTT
>NZ_CBFHHE010000033.1:0-20547 GCF_965655635.1 Nereida sp. | reverse complement strand
TTAGCCCTTGAAGCCAGGCTTTGCGCGCGTGGATGGTAAAGCGCCCCACACCGGCTGCACTTACCCGCGCAAGAAAATCAGGCAGCACTTCGGAGGGGTCTTGGTCGTCTACTCCGATACGACATTTAACTGTAACCTCAACGTCCTGCGCATCGATCATTGCAGCACAACATTCAGCGACAATATCTGGACGTTCCATCAACACGGCGCCAAAGCTGCCAGACTGAACACGGTCACTTGGGCAGCCGCAATTCAGGTTAATCTCAGCATAGCCCTCATCCGCACCCATAGCTGACGCCTCAGCCAATTCTTTTGGATCAGACCCTCCAAGCTGCAAGGCCACGGGGTGCTCGGACGGATCAAAGCGAAGCAAATGCCGCGCCCCGCCCCGCACCAACGCGGGCGCCGTTACCATTTCAGTGTAGAGCAACGCATGGTCTGACAGCACGCGGTGAAACGCACGGCAATGGCGGTCCGTCCAGTCCATCATCGGGGCCACAGACAGGCGGGCTGATTTCAGCAAAGTCATTTGATCGGGTTGTGTCATATGCTGCGTTTACCCTGTGCGTTTGAGCAATGCATCCTGATTATTGCTCAGCCAACAGATACGCGGGCAGCGTTATAGCAAGATCGCTCGACCCTCGCGTGCAGATTGCTGCGCAGCAAGCCCCATAGCAACAGCGCGCGCTCCATCATCGAGTGTCACTTCAACTGCACCGCGTCCAAGACATACGTCGAAAAACTTGCGGTGTTGATAGAACGTAGAGCCATTATGATCCCCCGCATCCAGAATAGTCGGATCAACAGGCACGTCGATGACCGTCTCGCCAGCGGGGTTACGCGGGCTGACCAACACCTGCGGGATCGGTGCAGGCCCCAAATGATCCGGCCAGAAACGGCGTGGCCCCGGAACAAGGCACTCAATTTTACCGTTTGGCCCCACGGCGCTTACAGCCTCTTGGTATTTGGAGCCTTCCGCAAACATACACAGCTCAAGCATTGCCCGCGCGCCTTTGGCGAAATCTACAATCACGTAGCCGTTGTCCCAAATATCCGGCGTTTGACCATGGTAGGTTTCATCAAGGTGATTCACTGACTGGCCTGCGCTGGCCATTATCCGCACAGGCTCATCCTTCATGACAAGGAGCATCAGATCAAAGAAATGACAGCACTTTTCCACCAAGGTGCCGCCAGTGTTTGCGTTAAATCGGTTCCAATCGCCCACTTTGGGCAGGAACGGAAAGCGGTGCTCGCGAATGGTCAGCATTTTTACACCACCCGTCACCGATGCTGCTTCTTGCAGCAGCGTCGCAATTGGCGGCATATAGCGATACTCCATCGCGACCCAAACTGGGGCTGTATAATTGGCCGCGAACGCCTGAACCTGTGCCGCCTGCGCTGGGTCGGTATAAAGCGGCTTCTCGCACAAGACTGGGCGATGCTTGTAGGCCGCGATTTGCTCAAGCTGACCAATGTGCAAATGGTTGGGGCTGACGATGACAAGCGCGTCCACATCATCGCGGGCCAAAAGCGCCTCAAAACTTTCCGCCACCTCAGCACCGCCTGCAAGGGCAGCCGCCTGCTCAGCCAACTCGCGCACCGGATCATAAGTTGCGGTCACGACCGCGCCTTCGATGAGCGCAATATTGCGGATGTGCTCTCCGGCCATCATGCCGCATCCGATGATGCCGTAACGAACTTTAGTCATAGTAGCTTCCCGTTAGAAACGATTGATATAGGCGGCTTTTTTCGCATCAAACCACGTTTGTGAATATTCAACGGCGCGCCCCTCAAGATCACGCGCCACCCGTGTGATATGGCTTACAGCCTCACCAATTTGCGGTCCAAATTCGACGTGCCGCCAAGAAGGGACCCAGTCCATCCCGACGCTGTCTTGGGCACGAGCAATACGCACGCCAAAGCGCTGTTCATACATCAGATACAGAGCATCTTGCAGGTCAGTAATCCCAAGGGCTGTGACTGCCTGCGCGTTGACCCAAATCTCTTCAATGGCGACGGCGGTGCCATCCAAAAGCCTAAGACGGCGTATACGGTGCCCATGATCAAAGGGCGCATCAGCGGGCGCGTCCATCGTGTCAACACTGATCGGCCTTGCCGTGGGCAAGCCGCCGCCGGTTAACAACTCAAGCCGCAACAACCCGTAGATGCTTTCAACGCCACCGCGCGAGCGCACATAGTTGCCAGAGCCTTGGATACGCTCCAACAGCCCCTTCTCTTCCAGAATAATCAGCGCTTTTCGCAACGTGCCAACGCTCACGCCGCGCTCAGCGGCCATGTCACGTTCTGGCGGCAACTTATGCCCATCGGCCAGCCGGCCCGCAGCAATTTCACGGATCAGCAACTCGCTTAGGGCAATGTATTTGGGCAGCGCAGCATCATCCGCAGCACGCGTTATGCTTGGCAATATATGCGCTTCGTTTTGCACCACACGGCCCTCCCGCTGCTTACTCATGCGCGTTCTCAGGCGTCCCAAAGGGAGCGTCGTAAGAACCATCACACAAAAATTGATATACCATTGATACACATCAAAGACACTGCTAGCCTTTTGTCAACTCAAAGCTTGGGAAGGGATTCGAATGACCTCAATAGTACCAGTCACATCCGCCGATCTGGATGCCGCTGAGGTCAGCTGGTTTTCTGCTCTGTGCTCGGATGACTACCAGTTTTTGGGCGTCCCTGATGGTGATTTGCGCTCAAGCTGGGAGCATTGCCGCGACATCGCCCTTGAGGCAGAGGCCCAAGGCTTTCGCAATATTCTCGCGCCATCATCTTATCAGGTCGGCCAAGATACGTTGTCATTCGTAGCGGGTATGGCACCCCTGACGGAGCGTATGAATTTTCTGGCCGCAATCCGGTGCGGCGAGATGCAACCTATCATGTTGGCGCGCACTGTAGCAACGCTGGATCACATGCTCAAAGGCCGGCTGACGCTGAACGTTATATCGTCTGACTTTCCTGGCGAAGTGGCTGACAGCGCATACCGCTACAAGCGCAGCGACGAGGTTGTGCAGATTTTACACCAAGCGTGGACACAAGATGAAATCACCTTTAAAGGTGACGTTTATAATTTTGAGAACGTGCCAACAGACCCCGCCCGCCCCTATCAAATCAACGGCGGGCCTCTGTTGTATTTTGGCGGCTACTCACCTGCGGCCCTTGAGTTGTGCGGCAAGCATTGCGACGTCTATTTGATGTGGCCCGAACCCAAAGAGCAACTTGCACAGCGCATGCGTGATGTGCACGCGGTTGCGCAACGACATGGGCGCACCCTGGATTACGGACTGCGCGTTCACATGATTGTCCGCGACACCGAGGCCGAGGCTCGTGAATACGCAGATTACATCGTTAGCAAACTTGATGACGAATACGGCAAACTTATCCGCGACCGTGCTCATGACAGCATCTCGCTTGGGGTCGCCCATCAGGCCAAAGCCCGCGAACTGGCGGATAAATTCGGCTACGTTGAGCCAGGATTGTGGACAGGCGTTGGGCGCGCACGCTCGGGCTGTGGCGCCGCTTTGGTTGGCAACACCGATCAGGTCATGACAAAAATCGAAGAATACAAAAAAATGGGTATCCGAGCCTTTATTTTTTCCGGATACCCCCACATTGACGAGTGTAAAGCCTTTGGCAAACGTGTTTTGCCAAACTTGAAAACCGTATCGCTGCCAGATGCTTATGGCCGCGTACCCGCAACAACACCCCCAACCCCCCTTGGGACAGGAGAGCGCCGCTAATGGACCGCATTCAAATCACCGACGATCTCAGCTTTAGCCAAATCATCTACGGAATGTGGCGCTTAGGCGATGACACCGACACCAGTCAGGCCCATGTGCAAGCCAAAGTCGAGGCTTGTTTGGCGCAAGGCATCACCACCATGGATCAAGCGGATATCTATGGGGGCTACACTGCCGAGGCGCTTTTTGGTGAGACGCTAAAAGCGGCTCCTGCTTTGCGTGACCAGATCGAGATTGTCACAAAATGCGATATCGTTGCCCCTGTTGGCCGTCACAGTGGTGCGCGTGTGAAATATTACGACACGTCTGCTGCGCACATCACCGCCAGCGTTGAGGCGTCTTTGCGCGACATGAACATCGATGTAATTGATTGCTTGCTTATCCACCGCCCTGATCCGCTGATGGACGCAATGGAAACCGGTGAAGTCCTTGATGACCTGATTGCCTCGGGCAAAGTCCGCACCGTTGGCGTGTCAAACTTCAAGCCGTGGGATTTCTCGCTGCTGCAATCTGCCATGGAGAACGAGTTGGTCGCCAATCAGATTGAGCTGTCAGCGACGAACCATGCTCCGTTCACTGACGGCGATTTGGCCTTTTTGCAAGAGAACGACATCCCCGTCATGGCGTGGTCGCCACTTGGTGGCGGATCGATCTTTGACAACGCCGCCGTCATGAATGTGTTGAAGCGCGTGGCAGGCGATGCAGGCGTTGAGCCAAGCGCAGTTGCCGTTGCCTTTTTGCTGCGTCATCCCGCCCGTATTGCGCCAGTAATGGGAACAAATAATATCAGCCGTCTCAATACGTTGTCCGATGCTCTTAAAGTGCATATCGACCGTCAGACATGGTTTGAGATTTACACCGCCACTCTTGGCCGCGAGGTCGCTTAGATGGCAATGCGGTCCGTTCCCCTGACGGCTGAACCGGACGCACAGCGCGCTTTGCGTAGTGCCTTTGGGCAATTCGGCACAGGTGTTTGCGTGATCACTACCTGCACCCCCGAACAGCAATTGGTAGGAATTACGGCAAATAGCTTTTCAAGCGTCAGCCTTGATCCCCCGCTTGTGCTTTGGTGCCCCGCTAAATCCGCCCGCCGCTTTGAATGTTACAGTGAAACACAACACTACGCGGTGCACGTTTTGGCCTCCGATCAAGCGCATATCGCAAACGGTTTTGTGCGCGAAGCAAACGCCTTTGCGGATCTGGACTTTACCCAGAACGGACATGGGGTGCCACTGATTGAAGGGTGCCTGGCGCGTTTTGAGTGCGAGATGGACGCCCTTCACGACGCAGGCGATCATGCAATTATTGTTGGCCGGGTGCATGCAGCGCACATTGGCGACGGCACACCGCTTATGTTTCAAAGCGGTGCCTATAAAGAGTTCGCATCACAGCCCTGATCCAAGGGCTTTGACGCACCCCGCCTGATGTTTCCCGCCACTAAACGAGCGGGACTCAGGCACCACGAAAGGGAGGAACGTCATTGCCCTTCTTCTTGCAGCCCTCTGGCCCGTAGAAAAGTTCAATGACATCGCTTTGGCGGTTGGCCGCGTACTGGCCATCGCCGCCTTAGCACTTATGGTCATCTTCATTTTGGCGCAGGTATTCTTCCGCTACATTGTGGGTGGCGCGCTTAATTGGTCAGAAGAAGGGGCGCGTTTTTTGATGCTCTGGATGACCGGATTAATTGCACCGCTGGCCTACCGCCAAGGCGGGTTTGTGGCCATCGATATGTTCGAACGTGCCCTGCCCCGAGCGCTGTCATCTATGCTGATACTGATCCTGTTGATTATGGCAATGATCGTGTTGGTGATCTGTGCACAGCTTGGATGGGATCACGTCGATAGCCTAACAGGCCGAGGGCGATCTGCAACTTTGCGCATTCCAATGGACCTTTTTGACATGCGCGACATCAGGTTCCGCAACTCTTACGCCTATGCATCACTATTTGTTGGTTTTGCGGGCCTGTGTGTGGTGAACGTTGAGCTGGTACTGCGCCAAGTGATCAAAATGTTTGGTGGCGGTGCAGCACTTAAGCAACTTGGTGATGTGGGGCCTGTGGAATGAGCAGCTTGACCTATCAACCAATATCACATCTGCAAACCACCGCGATGCGCGCGTGCACACAAGGACGCCTGTCATGCTGATCTGGTTCTTGCCTGTCTTCTTGGTGCTCTTGATGATCGGCCTGCCCGTTGTCTTTGGCCTACTGCTGGCACCCGGCGCCCTATTGGTTCTTGATGGATCGGCCCGCGACCTGCCCGTGCTTTACCGTAACCTTTATAACGGTATCGACAGCTTTCCGCTGATGGCGCTGCCGTTCTTTATGCTGGCCGGTGAAATCATGAACCGCGGTGGCATCACGACCCGTCTTGTGGAGTTCAGCCAAGCGTTCATGGGCCACCTGCGTGGTGGGCTGGCTCATGTGAATATTCTTTCATCAATCCTTTTTGCGAGGCTGTCCGGCTCTGCCGAAGCTGACACGTCAGCGCTTGGGTCTACGCTAATCCCCGCAATGGAAAAGAACGGCTACAGCCAAAGTTCGCCGCGGCCATCACTGCCGCCTCCAGCGTAATCGGCCCAATGACCCCCCCCTCAGGCATTATGATCATCTATGCGTATGTTATGGATGAAAGCGTTGCCGCACTTTTCTTAGCGGGTATCGTGCCGGGCATCATGGTTGGCGTGGGGCTTATGGTTATGGTCCGCCTCATGGCTGACCGCTACGACCGGCCCAAAGCCGAGCGTATCGTCAAAAAAAAGGCCAGACCATCACCACGCGTGAGGCCTATGTGGCGTGGGGCCTTATTCGGATCAACATCGCTGGCCTTCTTTATGGCCTGTCGGGACTGTTTGGGGCCGGTGATCAGATCAATGGATGGGTTATGTTTGCCGTGCTGCTCTTGGCTGCGCATGGCATCTGTGCCTACATCAAATCTCAAGTTAGTGCCGATTTTCGCGTCGTGAGCAAAAAGGCGGTGGCCCCACTGCAAACCCCAATCATTATCTTGGGCGGCATTCTAGCGGGCGTCATGACACCTACAGAAGCCTCGGCGATTGCAGTGGCCTACGCATTGATCGTCAGTTTTTTCATTTTGAAATCAATGTCCGTGAAAGACTTGTGGCCCGTCATTGCGCGCTCTGCGCTTGCGTCATCGGCGGTGTTGCTTTTGGTTGGCGCAGCCGTGGCGTTCAAAACAGTCGTCTCGCTCTCGTACGCTCCACAAATCCTGACTGAAGCCATTCTAAGCCTGCCGGAAAACCCGTTGGTGTTGCTCTTTTTGATCAACATGCTCTTGTTCATCGTGGGCATGTTCTTCGACGCAGGTCCCTCGATCATCATCCTTGGGCCGATCTTGGGCCCAATCTTTACAGAGCTCGGCGTGCACCCCGTGCATTTCGCCATCATCATGTCTGTGAACCTGACCGTAGGGCTTGCCACACCACCTATGGGATTGGTTTTATTTGTGGCCTCCGCCGTGAGCCACGAAAAAGTTGAAACCATTTCAAAAGCAATTTTACCGTTTTTGGCTGTGGAGGTGATCGTGATTTTCTTGATTACCTACATTCCGGCCATTTCGATGACGACCCCCCGATTGACGGGCTTCGTTCAATAATCCAGCATCAATAATATTCCAGGGAGCAAACATCGTGCTGAAACACCTAACCACCGCCGCGATGGGCGCAGCCATGCTCGCAGGCTCAAGCCTTGCAAGCTATGCGGCAGGTCACGCGGAGTACACAATCCGTGCAACCGCCAACTCTAATGAGAACGACGAAGACTATGACGGTCTGGTTGTGTTCAAAAACTACGTCGAAGCAGCCTCAAACGGTAAAATCGAAGTTGAATTGTTCATCTTCACACAGCTTTGCTCAAAAGGTGCGGAGTGTCTGCAAGGTGTGGCCGACGGCTCTATTGATGTCTACATCTCAACGTCTGGCGGTGCTGCAAGCATCTTCCCCCAACGTGCAGGTGCTCGACCTTCCATATCTGATGGCCGATGACCGCATCGCGGAAGACGTGCTGTCTGGTGATTTTGTGCGCACAATGCGCGACATGGCGCTTGAGGACAGTGACGATAAAATCCGTCTGATGACCATTGGTAACACGGGCGGATGGCGCAACTTTGCCAACACAAAACGCCGTTTGGCTGAGCCTGCAGATTTTGACGGCCTAAAGATCCGTACAGTTGTTGCAGACCTTCCCCAAGAGCTGGTTCGTGCACTTGGCGCGTCCCGCACGCCAATCCCGTGGAAAGAACTGTTCACATCATTCCAAACCGGTGTTGTGGACGGATCAAAGAACGGCATCACCGACATTATGGGCATGAAATTCCCCGATGCAGGTCTGCAATACGTCACGCTGGACGGTCACGCCTACATGGGCGCGCTGTGGTGGATGAGCAACGACAAGTTCATGGCGATGCCAGAAGACATGCGCCGAGTGGTTGTGGATGGCTTCTATGCGCTGCAACAGGCAACATTTGCCTCACCAAAGCGCAAGTCAATCGAGGCCTATGCAGCCTTTGTTGAAGGTGGCGGTGATCTATATGTGCCGACACCAGCCGAAAAAGCTACATTCGCCGCGGCAGTTGAGCCTGTACAAGCATGGTTCACTGACAACGTTGATGGTGGTGAGCGCATCTTGAGCGCACTCAAAACGGCAGTTGCTGAAGCTGAGGCTAAAATTAACGCGGGCCGCGCAGCTGATATCCAATAAGCCCAGCGCAGGCGCTAAAAACATTAAACGGCGGCTTCTTATGGGAGCCGCCGTTTTTTATTCTACAAAGGGTGTGTGGCCAACTTTTTCTTAAAGCGGCTCGATATCCCCTTGGGCGCGCCCTTCGTGAAACCCTTTTTCCCATGCATCAAAACGCTGTTCTGCGATGGCGTCGCGCATTTCTTGCATGATCTGCTGGAAATAATGCAGGTTATGCCAGGTCAGCAGCATGCCTGAAATCATCTCTTGAGAGCGGTAGACATGGTGCAAATAGGCGCGCGAGTATTTCTGACAGGCCGGACAGCTACATTGTTCATCCAACGGACGCGGATCATCTGCGTGCCGCGCGTTTTTAATGTTCACGACCCCGTGGCGCGTAAAGACCTGTCCGGTCCGCCCTGATCGTGATGGCAAAACACAATCCATCATATCAATCCCGCGCTTTACAGCTCCCACGATATCATCAGGCTTACCAACGCCCATCAAGTAACGCGGCTTATCCTTGGGCAGTTGCTCAGGTGCGAAATCAAGACAGTCAAACATCGCCTCTTGTCCCTCTCCCACAGCAAGACCACCAACCGCATAGCCTTCAAAGCCGATATCCCGCAGGGCCTCGGCACTTTGCGCACGCAGATCCTCTTCAAGCCCACCTTGTTGGATACCAAAAAGCGCATACCCCGGACGATCGCCAAAAGCATCCCGCGAGCGTTTGGCCCAGCGCATCGACAATTCCATACTTTGTGCAATCCGCGCCTTGTCTGCAGGCAGTGCGGGGCATTCATCAAAGCACATCACAATATCGCTGCCCAACAGCTTTTGAATTTCCATAGAGCGTTCGGGGCTAAGCATATGTTTGGAGCCGTCGATATGGCTTTTGAACGTCACACCGTCTTCTGTCAGTTTGCGCAGATCAGCTAGGCTCATAACCTGAAACCCACCACTGTCAGTAAGAATGGGCTTGTCCCAATTCATGAACTTATGCAGCCCACCAAGCGACGCAATCCGCTCAGCCGTAGGCCGCAGCATCAAGTGATACGTATTGCCGAGCAAAATATCCGCACCTGTCGCCGCAACACTTTCGGGCATCATCGCCTTGACTGTTGCAGCTGTGCCAACGGGCATAAAAGCAGGTGTGCGGATATCGCCCCGCGGCGTGCTGATACGCCCTGTGCGTGCGCGCCCATCTGTTGCCAGAAGATCAAACCCGAAAGTCTGTGCCATATCATTGCCCTTTACCATTTCTGCGCTTCTTTAGGCCAAAGCGGCGCGCAACCCAAGAGTGTTTGCAGCTGATACGCAGGTGATTGCCAAGCAAAGATTGTGAGAGTACGGGCTGACTGTTACCCTTTTCACGGGTCACATTGAGTAATGAGGACGCGCTAAGCATGACCGACACCTACAATTCCCAAATCCGCGTAGGGTGGGAAGAATGGCTCTCTCTACCTGACTTGGGCCTTCCTGCGCTAAAAGCAAAAGTAGACACAGGCGCCAAAACATCCGCGCTACATGCCTTTGATATAGAGCCATTTGGCCGGACCCGCCCACGGGTACGCTTTATGGTGCAACCTATTCCCGCGCGGCCCGATCTGGTTATTGCG
Source organism: Nereida sp. (assembly GCF_965655635.1). NCBI lineage: Bacteria > Pseudomonadati > Pseudomonadota > Alphaproteobacteria > Rhodobacterales > Roseobacteraceae > Nereida > Nereida sp. The sequence continues at coordinate 10,474 of NZ_CBFHHE010000033.1, read as the reverse complement.
TGTTCCGCTGACATTGTGGATCAACGCGAAGTCACATCCTCGAATGGTGAAAGCGAAATGCGCTATGTCATCGAGACCAATGTCAAAATGGGTGATGAAATGTGGCCTATCGAGGTCACGCTCACCAACCGTACGAATATGTCCTATCATATGTTGCTGGGTCGTCAGGCTCTTGGGGACCGGCTGACTGTTGCGCCCTCAGACAGGTTTTGTCAGCCAGAGCTGTCTTACGATGTATACGCCTCTGCCAAAGTACGCGAAGCAGCACCCAAGCGCGCGCTACGCATTGCTGTTTTGTCCCGTGAGGATAACTATTCCACCGGCCGTTTGGTAGAGGAAGGTGAGAAACGCGGCCACGGTGTTGAGATCATCGACACCACCCGTTGCTACATGGCCATCAACGCCACCTCGCCCGAGGTTTATTACGACGGCAAGCGTCTGCCTCGCTTTGATGTGGTCATTCCGCGCATTGGAGCCTCAATCACCAGCTACGGCACGGCGATTACCCGCCAGTTTGAAACACTTGGGACCTATTGCGTGAACGGCGCAGAGGGGATCGCCTCCTCACGGGACAAGCTATACGCGCACCAACTTCTGGCACGCGCGCGTATCGGGATGCCCACAACTGCCTTCGCGGCCTCGCCCAAGGACACGTCTAACCTTATTGGCCTTGTGGGAACCGCACCACTTATTGTGAAGCTGCTCGAGTCGACCCAAGGCAAAGGTGTTGTGCTTGCTGAAACCAAAAAAGCCGCTGAATCCGTGATTGATGCCTTCCGCGGCCTAAAGGCCAGCTTTCTGGTGCAAGACTTTGTCCAAGAAGCCGCCGGCGAGGATATTCGGTGTCTTGTCATCGGTGGGCGGGTGGTTGCCGCAATGAAACGCACCGGTGCGGATGGAGATTTCCGCTCAAACCTACACCGCGGCGGCTCTGCCAAAGTGGTGCGCATCACCAAACAAGAACGCGATGTTGCTGTGCGCGCTGCACGTACTTTTGGTTTGGGGATTGCAGGTGTTGATCTACTGCGCTCATCCGATGGGCCCAAAGTGCTTGAGGTGAACTCATCACCCGGCCTTGAGGGTATTGAGACAGCCACTGGCAAGAATATCGCCAGCTTGCTCTACGACTCAATTGAAAAGCGGGTCCGCCCCGTTCCCATCCGCAAGCGCAAGACTGACTGATGCCCGCAGAGCGCTGTATTAAATCAACATGACGCCGGTTTTGCGGGCTAATCCGCGACCGTCCGTATCATCGCACGGCCTTTGTGCGGCAAAACCTGCGCCCAGCCCCTAGACGTGGTGGGTGCAAATCCCTATCTAAATCGTAAGAAATCATATCAGACAGCACGAACGGACCACTATGACCGACGCGACACCCCCGATGGAAGGTACCCCCCTCATCAAACCATCAAGCACGGATCACCCTTTGTATGACAATGTCGTCGAAGCGTGCCGCAGCGTGTACGATCCTGAGATCCCCGTGAACATCTATGACCTTGGTCTGGTTTACACGATTGAGATCAATGATGAGAACGAAGTGAATGTTTTGATGTCTCTTACCGCACCGGGCTGCCCTGTTGCTGGCGAAATGCCTGGATGGGTTGCGGATGCAATTGAGCCGCTGGCTGGCATCAAACAAGTTCAGGTCGATCTAATTTGGGAGCCGCAGTGGGGCATGGACATGATGTCCGACGAAGCGCGCCTTGAACTGGGCTTTATGTAACCTTTAGTAGCTTAGGAAAACTTTGATGTTTGGCATTCCTGGAAAACCTCCTGTTTCTTTGACCCCTGCTGCGGTGGCTCACATTGTGAAGCTCATGGCAAAGGACGGCACAGAGGGCCTGCGCGTAGGCGTCAAGAAAGGCGGTTGTGCAGGAATGGAATACACTATGGAATATGTCAAAGAGATCAACGCAATGGATGAAGTCGTTGAGATCGACGGCGCGCGCGTCATGATCGCTCCTATGGCGCAAATGTTCCTTTTCGGCACTGAAATCGACTATGAAGTCAGCTTGCTTGAAGCTGGATTTAAATTCCGCAATCCCAACGTTGTGGATGCCTGCGGATGTGGTGAAAGCATCAAGTTTGATGAGACCCTCGCGGGCAAAGCCTAATACGCCCTCAGGACGGGTTTAACCGCGCGCAGTGGTTTGCTGTAAGTGCACGTAAGTCTCGTTATAGCGCGCGCTTAGATGCTCTCCCGCAAGGATGACCTGCCCTGATCCAATGGGCGCGACATTGGTGTCATAGTTTGGATTAAAGAACAGTGGGATTGAAATACGCTCGTTTGTACCGCCAACCACACGGTGAGGTGTGGCTTTCACCCGTCCGTTCGTCCACATCTCAAACATCTCACCAAAGTTAATCACGAATGTGCCGGGTTCTGCCCGCACGGGAATCCACCCACCGCCCCGCTGGCGGACCTCAAGCCCCGGACTGCCATCAAGCGCCAAGAATGTAAGGCAGCCATAATCCGTGTGCGTCGCGATCCCGAAGTCCTTTGCCCCCGCCCAGGCTGGGCGTTCGGGGTAATAGTTGCCCCGCAAAAGCGCCATCGGAGTGTCGAACTTATCCTCAAAGAATGAGGCTGGCTCGCCGATCGCCCGCGCAAGTGCGCTGAGCAAATCCATAGATATTGCACGCGCCTTAGTAAAATATGCCAGAATGTCGGCCCTGAAATCCGCAGCCTCTAAACCCGCTGGCTGCTCGGGCCATTTGTTGGGCGCATAAAACTGCTTGTCCGCCCAAGGATGATCACTTGGCACAGACACACCGCAATCAAAGAACTGTTTGTAATCAGGATTAGCGTTGGGATCGACCTGCTCTGATCCGGCCCGCCCCCATCCACGGTTTGATCCGCTTTGGGCCATATCAACTGGTTCTTTGGCGGCCTCTAGCAGCTTAAAGAATTGGCGATAGCTCTCAATAACAGCAGCAACCTCGGCACCTGATAGGGACGTGTTGTGTAGCCTCAAAAAACCCGTGATCTCAGCGGCTGTGCGCACTGAGTCAAGCGCCTTTTCATCAGCGGCGAACAATGCTTGGGCATCAATTTTGGGGATCATCGCGCTACTCACTTCTGTCTGCTTTCGTTGCTACATCTAAGCGGCGCTTGACGCAACGCGGCGCACAGGCCACACCCGTTCTTATAGTTTAACAACGCTGTAAGAAGGGTGCGACATGAGACGTAAATTGGCCGCAGGCAATTGGAAAATGAACGGGACGCGCGCGGATTTAGCCCAAGTCGATGCCCTTTGGAAAGCTCATCCTGCCCCTTCTGTGAATATGGTTTTGTGCCCGCCTGCGACGCTTTTGGCCCCCATGGTAGAGCGTGCTTCCACAGGCGCGCTTGAAGTAGGTGGCCAATACTGCCACGCCAATCAAACCGGTGCACACACCGGCGATATCAGCGCAAAAATGATCGCCGATGCGGGTGCGCAGTATGTCATCGCGGGCCATTCTGAGCGCCGAACAGACCACGGCGAGACGAATGCGGATGTTTTGGGCCAAACACTGGCAGCATGGGACGCCTCGCTAACGGCGATTGTGTGCATTGGCGAGACACTTGAGCAGCGCGAGAGAGGACAGACCCTAACGGTATTAGCCTCCCAAATGGCCGGATCAGTGCCCGAGGCGGCAACCGGCGCTAACCTCGTGATCGCTTATGAGCCAGTCTGGGCAATCGGAACAGGTAAAGTCGCGTCGTTGGAACAAATCGCTGAGGTGCATGATTTCATGCGCGCTGAGCTTACAAACCGCTTTGGGACACAGATCGCCGATGCGATGCGTCTTCTTTACGGGGGCTCCGTCAAAGCAGCCAACGCCGCAGAGATATTCGCAACATCAAATGTAGACGGAGCCTTGGTTGGTGGCGCTTCGCTGACGGCTGCAGATTTTGCACCGATTGTAGCCGCGCTTGAGTTGTCCGCTTAGCCAGAAAAATCTGCGCGCAAAACCGCACAAATAAGAAGGCCCGCTGAGAAACTCAGCGGGCCTTTTCAGTAGCAGACGAAGATTGCTCGCTATTTGATGATCAACTCCGGCCCCATCACTGCATTTGGCAGGAATGTGGAAATTGCGGGAATATATGTGACCATGATTAAGAACACGAACAACACTGCAAGGAATGGCAGAGCTGCGCGCACTACAGCCATCATCGGCATCTTGGCCACACCTGAGGTCACAAAGAGGTTCAAACCAACAGGTGGTGTAATCATCCCGATCTCCATGTTGACGACCATGATGATACCAAGGTGGATTGGATCAATGCCCAGCTCGATCGCGATGGGGAACACCAGTGGCGCCACAATGACGAGCAGGCCTGATGGCTCCATGAACTGACCGCCAATAAGCAAAATGATGTTCACAATCACCAAGAACATGACCGGCCCAAAGCCTGCATCCAGCATAGCACCCGCGATTGTCTGCGGAACTTGCTCATCCGTTAGCACGTGCTTCAAGATCAACGCATTCGCGATCACGAACAAAAGCGTAACCGTCAGCTTGCCTGCATCGAACAAGGTCTGCTTGGTGTCAGGATGGATCATCGCTGTGACCAAAGCCCATGGCTTACGGAACAAAGATGTGTTCGCCTCAGGCCCCGTTGTCGCAAGTGGTCCCATGTCACGGTAGACAAAACACGCGATCACAAACGAGTAGATCGCTGCAACGGCTGCCGCTTCTGTTGGCGTAAAGACACCGCCATAGATACCACCCAAAATGATAACGATCAGGAACAGACCCCAGCCCGCTTCACGCGCCGCCGTAAACACCTCGCCCCAGCCTTGCCACTCGCCTTGGGGCAAGTTCTTGACCTTCGCCATCACGTAAATTGTGACCATCAACATCAAGCCAGCCATCAAGCCCGGGATCACCCCTGCAAGGAACATCCGACCTACCGAAACCTCAACGGCTGCGGCATATACGACCATAACAATGGATGGTGGGATCAAGATGCCAAGTGTGCCCGCGTTACAAATAACACCTGCCGCGAACTCCTTGGTGTAGCCCACCTGACGCATACCCGCGATAACGATAGAGCCAATGGCCACAACCGTCGCCGGAGACGAGCCTGAGAGTGCTGCGAAAAGCATACAGGCAAAAACACCCGCAATCGCCAAGCCGCCGGGCAAATGCCCCACACATGCGATCGAGAAACGAATGATCCGCCGCGCAACACCGCCTGTGGTCATGAATGACGAGGCAAGGATGAAAAACGGGATCGCCAACAGCGTGAAGTGACCTTCGAACGCCTCGAACAATGTGCCCGCCACTGAGGCCAACGATGTGTCCGAGAACCACAGCAAAAAGAGGGTGGAGGACAGACCGAGAGACACCGCAATTGGCACACCGATCATCAGCAGGCCAATGACCATGCTAAATAAAAGAATGACGTCCATGATTTAGCCCTCTAGCTTATCGGCGCGTTCGGCCGCTTCGGAGATTTCGTCTTCATCAAGCTCGTGGCTTGCAACCAAGCGGTCCTCTGTGCCCTGCCAAATCCGCAAGGTCACTTGTACGAACCGCAGCATCAAAAGTGACGCGGACAACGGCAGTACAAAATACGGGATCGCTTTGGGGATTTTCTCATAGGCTTCGTTGTAATTGATAGCCCCTTCGAGCCAACGGAACGGCGCGATCATCGGAATATCGTCAACTTCATAGAACGACTGGCTACGAAACTTTTCCTCAAACCCTGTTGGGAACCAGCGCCCGGAAGTTGGTGGCAAATCTGCAAACACCGCCCAGTAGTCATAGCAGCCTTTGAGCAACAGCAGGCAAAAGAGTAAACACGCAGCAGCGGCAATCAGCCCGACGATCCGCCGCGCAGCTGGCGACAAAATGTTTACCAAAGCATCCACCCCAAGGTGTGCGCCTTTCTTTACGGCATAGCTTGCGCCCAGCAAAACCAGCCAACCGAACAGAAACACTGTAAGCTCCAGTGCCCACAAAATGTTAGAATTGAATACAAAACGAGCGATCACATTGGCAAAAGTCACAACTGTCATGGCTCCAAGCAGAGCCGCGATCAGCGTTTCTTCCAATGTATCAATGAACCCGCCCGACGTCTTTGATGCGCCTTGAGACACGCCGCGTCCCCCTTTTGAATTGTGACTTGATCAACGACACATCCTGCGCCCATTTGCGGACGACCAAGATTGATGTCGGGATAAATTAATGCCCCCGCCCGACACTCGTCAGGCGGGGGCGCTTTGGGATCGTCTTACAGACCTGCGTTGATCGCTTGTGCTGCGTCGATGTTTTCTTGGCCTACGTCACCTGCGAATTGCGCCCAAACTGGCTTCATCGCATCGACCCATGCCTGACGCTGCTCTGCAGTCAGCTCACGAACGGTGCCACCGGCATCGATGATTGACTGACGTGCAGATTGGTTCACTGCAAACGACTCTTTGTTGCGTGCTTCTGTGACTTCCTCGAGGATCGTCAAGAATTGGTCACGTACGTCTGCATCGAGGCTGTCGAGCCAGTCAACACTTGCCACAACGAGGTAGTCGATGATGCCGTGATTGGTTTCGGTGATACCGTCCTGCACCTCGAAGAACTTACGGCCAAAGATGTTTGACCATGTGTTTTCTTGACCGTCTACAACGCCCTGCTGCAGCGCGCCGTATACTTCAGAAAACGCCATTTTCTGGGGTGAGCCACCGATTGCTTCCATTTGGGCAACCAAAACGTCAGATGACTGAACACGGAACTTCAGGCCGTTCGCGTCTGTTGGCTGAACCAATGGTGTGTTGGCAGACATTTGCTTCATGCCGTTGTGCCAGAACGCAAGACCCTGCAAACCGCGGCGCTGCATGCTGTCTTTCATCGCTTGGCCAGTCGCTGAGCCTTGGAAAGCATCAACTGCTTCGATGTTTGAGAACATGAACGGAAGGTCAAAGATACGGAATTGCTTTGTGAACTTCTCGAACTTTGACAGCGAAGGAGCGGCCAACTGAACATCGCCCTGAAGCATTGCTTCGAGCACTTTGTCATCGTTGTAGAGCGTTGAGGATGGGAACACTTCCAAGCAGGCTTTGCCGTTCATCTCGTCGTTGACGCGCTGCTCAAGCAGTGACGCGGCAATGCCTTTAGGGTGTTTGTCAGTGTTGGTCACATGGCTAAACTTGATAACGATCTCGCCGTCGTCACATGCAGCAAGCCCAGCAGTGGCACTGAAGCTCAGCGCGACAGCGGTCGCAGCAGCAGTAAGAAATTTCATGGTATCCTCCCTTGGAACCTTTAACGTTTAAGTCACAGCACAGGCCAAGCCGCACCGATCACGAACAATTGAGAGGCAAACAAAAGGGCTCGCAACCACACAACATAAAATAATATATATTATTAATTATCAATGACTTAAAATATATATGTGATGTGATCTATGCAGCATTGTGCGATATTTCGCACAACGGTTACCGCTCACGTGCGATAATCCGCACAGCCTAATCCGTGCGGTAATCCTCGGGCCTGAGCCCGTGTTTTGCTAACTTGTCGTACAGAGTTTTTCGGGGCAGTTTCAGGGTTTCTGCAACATGAACCGCACGCCCTGCATGACGCCGTAGTGCCTGATCCAACAAAGACCGCTCAACTTGTGCCATCTGATCGCTCAGCCCCATCACATCCCCCGCCGCCAAATCACTGACGCCAAGCGCATAGCGCATCGCTGCCGATTGAAGCGCACGCGCATTGCCTGCCCAATCATCGGCCATCAGGCGCGCAATCACATGGGGCGGCACGTCGGGACGTGCCAAACCGCCTTGCTCACACGCTTGGTCGAGATAGTGCTGAAACAGGACCGGAATGTCATCTTTGCGCTCCCGCAACGGCGGAATATGTACGCTCAGAAGTTCCGTGCGGTAAAATAGCTCGCTGTTGAAATGCCCGCCTGCCACTTCGGCTTGCAGATCACGCGAACTGGCAACAATCAAACGCATCGGCGCCATAGTTTCTGCAAAAATTGCCTGAGTAGAATGGCTGAGCGCCCAGACTTCATCCAAAAAAAGACTGCCGCCTTTTGCCGCCTCAATCGCTTTGTAGGCATCTGACTCACTCAATCCGCCACTGACGCGCTTAACAAACGGCGCGTCGGACCCTGCGGCCAGCAAGTGGATAACTTCCGCAACACGCGAGGTGCCGACCCCCAACTCACCTGTGATAAGCGCATCGCCTTTAGTGGCTGCCACGCGGCGCACCTGGTGACGCATCGCCATTGATTGCGCCGATGCACCTGCCAACATTCGCGCCGCTGCATCACCGGCCTCCAGGGCTGCTCTGTGTGCGCGCAAATTCAACGCAGCCGTTCGGTGCGCCACCGCCCTTGTCACTTCCGCGCAAAGGACATCTGCCGCGCAGGGTTTTTCCAAAAAGCCAAACGCGCCAAGCTGAATGGCCTGCACGGCTTTGGGCACGTCCGCCTCACCGGTCAGCAAGATTACGGGCAAATCAGGATCAATACTGCGCGTGTAATCCAAAACGTGATAGCCATCACGCCCAGGCATCCGGATATCCGTCACAATGATGCCCGCAAAGCCACGCGCAATGTGATCTTTGGCCGCCACGAATGAGCTGCACGCGATCGGTGCGAAATCGCGCAAGGCCAATGTCTGGCCCAATGCGTCGCGCACGTCAGCATCATCATCAATAATCAAAACTGGGGTGTTCATGCAGCCTTAACCTGTTCAAACCGTGGAAGAGTGACAGTCAAAACAGCGCCCCCCTCTGGATGGTTGCTGCCTTTGATTTGCCCACCGAAAGATTGGATTAACCCATATGAAATCGAAAGACCAAGCCCCATCCCTTGGGCCTCACCAACTTTTTTGGTGGTATAGAAAGGCTCAAATATTCGGTCTGGCCCATCAAGACCCGGGCCGCTGTCATGAAACGCAATACTGATGCTGTTGGACGACGGCTCGGGGACACTGATCGAAATGTGTAGTTTGCGTTCGGCCTGATCACTCATCGCATCCAGCGCATTGCCGATCAGGTTCACAAAAACCTGCTCAAGCCGAACGTCGCCTGCACGCACACTGGCCGATGGCACGGCGTCATCAATCTCAATCGAAACGCTATCGGTCGTGATACGCGGCCCCAATAGATCAAGCGCTGCATCTAACACGTCGCGTAGAACCACATCCGACAGCGGCTCAGATTCGTTGCGTACAAAAGCGCGAAGGTTTTTAATGATCCGTCCCGCGCGGCGCGACAACTCCGCTATCCGGCTGAGATTTTGTGCGGCGGTTTCCGCATCCCCCTTGGCCAAAAACGCCTGTCCGTTTTCCGCGAAACTGCCAATTGCCATCAACGGTTGATTTAGCTCATGACTGATGCCCGCAGACATCTGCCCCAAAGCACTTAGCTTGCCCGCCTCAACCAAGTCCGCCTGTGCGCGGCGCAAAGCAGACTCTGCCTCTTCACGTTCCATGATTTGCGCGCGAAGACTGCTGTTTACGCGCTGCAATTCCGCAGTACGGCGGTGCACGCGATCTTCAAGGGCCGCATTCGCTTTGGCCAACGTGCGGCGGCGGTCTTGCAACACCACCAACGCCAAGCCCGACAGCAAAACAACCGCACAGGCAAAAGCCGCTTGTAGCCCCGCCACACGAATGACCGGCACAATATCAATCAGCGCCTCTCCGGTCAGCCCGATCACTGGCAAGGGCTGAACCAAGTGAAGTGCGCGCTCGGGGATATAAGGGCCAAGCGGCACTTCCCAAACCTCCTGCCCTGCAAGTTTTGCGATGTTGATCTGTGGAAACGGCGTCAAACGATCGCGGGAATATTCCGCAGTACCGCTGCGCAGACCACCGCGCGCATCAAGCTGGCGCAACACCAACTCGGACCGGTTTGACACAAACGCCACGCCCAACTCATCGGTAAAAAATACTGCAGCCGTATCGCCGCGCCAGTCCCGTTCAATCACTTCGATATCAGCGGCAACCAAGACAACACCCTGCACCGGCCCCTGCGCCGAAAAAACAGGTGCTGCGTATAAAAACAAACGCCGGCCATCGTCACCAACCATATGATAGCTGCCCAAAGCACCACTGATCGCGCGTTTGAAATACGGCCGCTCAACGTGATCAATACCCAGACCTTCGAAATCGGTTCGCAAAATCGGCGCTCCGTTACTATCCAGCACAGCGATACTGTGCGAGGCCGTTTTGTCAGCGGTGGCGCGCAACACCTCGGCGGCGGTTTGGTCCGTCAGATCATTGCGCGGCAAGGGTTCCTCAAACGTAGCACGCACCGCAGGATGGTCCGTCAAAAGCACCGCAAGTTGTCCGTAGCGTTGCAGCTGCGTCGTGAGGCGGTCCGCCGCCAAAGACAAATCAGATGTGCCGCGCTTGGACAGATCGACAATGCCCTGACGCAAGCCAAGCAAATAGACAGCCCCGCCAATGGCCGCCGTCAGCGCCAGCACCGCCAGCAGCAAAGTCAAACGTGAGGAAAGTAATCTGCTCATCTCTCA
>NZ_CBFHHE010000032.1:0-20977 GCF_965655635.1 Nereida sp. | reverse complement strand
CGCTCGGCGAGTATCAAAAGCATGTCATCGCGCAGATGCTGTTGGGCATGATCGAAAAACGCGCGAGTCAGGTAGGGCGTGCCCCATTTGCGCGCACCCGTGTCTTGATAGAAAACCCAAAAGGCGTTCCAATGCTCTGGTTGGATTTGATCCCCTGTCAGACAATGGATTTCACCGCCAAAGCTTTGGGCTTTCTCGCGTTCTTTGCGGATGTTTTTGCGCTTGCGGCTTGAGAGGCTGCTGAGAAAACCGTCAAAGTCCGCGTAGCCGTTGTTGAGCCAATGGAATTGCTGGCTTGAGCGTTCGAGAAGCCCCAACTCGGCGCCGAAAGCGCGCTCATCATCTGTGCAAAATGTAATGTGCAAACTACTGAAATTGTTGCTACCCGCCACCTGCACAGCCCTCTGCATTAGGGCCGAGCGTGCAACTTCTTCACGTCCGTCTTTGACCAAAAAGCGGCGGCCTGTCGCGGGTGTATGCGGCACGGCGATCTGTAGCTTGGGATAGTACCTGCCGCCTGCGCGTTCATAGGCATGTGCCCAGTTGTGGTCGAAGATGTATTCACCTTGGCTGTGGGATTTGCCGAACATCGGCGCCACACCGATTGTTTCGCCGCCTTCCAGAGCGTGCAAATAATGTGGCTGCCAACCGGTGCCTGTTCCGACAGACCCGCTATCCTCAAGCGCCTTAAGAAAGCGGTAGGTCGTAAACGGATCATCGGGGTGTTTATGGTCAGAGGTGACGCAAGCGTCCCATTCTGCTTGGCCAATCTCGGCAATTTGGCTGACGATGCGCACTTCAATTTCTGGGGCTTTGTTCATGGTTTTGAGGTGGTGCCCGTTCAATTGGCGTCAAGCAAGGTATTGCTCAAATGTGATATTATCGGCAATTTTTCGTGCGGTGATTTCTTGCTGGGCCGATTTGACCGTCCAGCATAAAATCGCAGCACCTGTGGATTTCAATTCAGCCACACGATGGCGGTCCAGGTCGTCTACTTCATGGCTGATGAAACAGCATTTCGCGCGGTCATAATTAGGGATGTCACGAAGTGGCGCGCAGATGCTTTCGGGCAGGCCCCATTTTTCAGGGATGAACGAGCTGGTTGTGATACCCCTTGGAGTTTCTGGCATCAGATCGGCCATGTCCAGAACAGAATGGGGATTGAACGACATCATCGCGATCGGTCCCGAATAGCCGTGCGCGGCTTTCGCTGTCGCCCGTTCTAAATCACCTACGTTTGGCCCCATTTGGCCGTCTTGGTCTTTCAACTCAACTAACAGTGGCACGCGCCCGTCGACTAATTCAAGAACTTCGGCAAATGTTGGAATGCCTTCATCCCCGCCGCGCAGTGTTGTTTCACCAAGTGTTTGCGCGGAATGGATGCTGATTGGTCCGTTGCCGTGCGCGAGGCGGTCCAAGCCATAGTCATGAAAAACCATGGCTTGGTTGTCGGCGCTGAGCTGTAGGTCAATCTCAATTCCGTAGCCTTTCTCGATGGCTGCACGAATGGCGACGCGGCTGTTTTCGGGCCGCCCGTCCGCTACATCATGCAACGCACGGTGCGCTATGGGCCGATCAAGAAAGGAACGTGGCAGCATCATTTGATCTGGAAAATACCTTCAATTTCGACCGCTACATTGAGCGGCAGAGCGCCGGCTGAAACTGCGCTGCGTGAATGACGGCCGATGTCACCTAGTGCTTCTACCAAAAAGTCAGAGCATCCGTTGATGACTTTTGGTTGTTCGGTGAAATCAGGTGTTGAGTTCACGAAGCCTGTTAATTTGACCACGCGCACAAGGCGATCGAGATCACCATCACAGGCCGCTCTAACTTGAGACAACAGTGCAATTGCGCAGGTGCGGGCGGCAGCAGCCCCTGCTTCGACGCTGAGGTCATCGCCAACTTTACCTGTGATTAAGCCTTCGTCATCACGGCTGATTTGGCCCGATACAAACAACAGGTCGCCTACTTGAACGAATGGCACATAATTGGCTGCGGGCGCAGGTGCGTCTGCAAGGGTTACGCCAAGGTCTGCTAGTTTTCTCTCAATATTGCTCATCTCAAAGTCCTGTTCTGGTAAGGTGTACGTTTGACCAAACGCTAGTCCTGCGCGTGGGCATGGGCAATTGCAATTAGCGGGTTTTGCTCAAACAAAGTGCTGCGATGCTGATGAAGTTTGGATATGTGAGGCTGTCGCGCAATTATCACATTTATATGTCGGCCCCACGTCGATACTGGGAATTTTGTGGTTTTACGTTATTTGGTAAGATCAATGAATGAGGGCGTAATATGCGGTTTGCGAGAATCCTAAAAAATACAGTGCTGCGTTGTTTTGCGCTTTGCGCAATTGGCGCGCTGACGGCGTGTTCGGTCCCGCAGACACCTGTGGAAATTCATGACCCGTTTGAAAAAACAAACCGCAAAATCCATGGGTTTAACAAAAGCGTCGACCGCGCCCTGTTTCGTCCGGTTTCAAATGGATATGGGACGATTTTGCCACAAACCGTGCGTACGGGCGTTGGTAATTTTGCAGCGAACCTTTCATTGCCTTCCCAGTTTGTGAACACGCTTTTGCAAGGCGACATTGACGGCGCCGCGCGCAATTTCTTCAGATTTGCAATGAACACGACGTTGGGGCTTGGCGGTTTGCTTGACCCGGCAACCGAGGCGGGGCTTGAGCAAGAGCGCGCAGATTTTGGTGAAACACTTGCCACATGGGGCGCCCCCGAGGGTGCCTATATTGAGTTGCCGTTGCTTGGCGCCTCAACCCAACGTGAAACGCTTGGTAAGGTGGTCGATCTGTTTACGAACCCGTTCAGTTACGATCTAGACTCGCCTGAAAATCTTGTGCCGCCTGTTGCAGGTGGTTTGGCGCGTCTTGGTGATCGCTACACATTTTCTGGTGTAATTGATCAGGTGCTTTATGAGAGCGCCGATAGTTACGCCCAAGCGCGTAGTATCTATTTGCAAAGCCGTCGTTTTGAGTTGGGCACGCCCGTTGCGAGCCCCGAAAGTACAACCGAGGATACGTATGATGACCTATTCAACTAGTTTTTCACGCCGCACATTCGTCACAGTTGGCATCGCTGCCTTTGCGGGTGCTGCATTGTCCAAACCAGCGCTGGCATTGACCACAGCGCAGGCTGAGCGCCTTATCCAGAACGTCGTAGCGGATATAAACAAGGTCATTAACTCTGGCCGTTCGGAAAACGCTATGATCCGCGAATTTGCAGGCATTTTTGAGCGCTACGCAGATGTAGAGCGCATCGCACGCTTCACCTTGGGCGCTGATGCGCGTGCTGCATCATCTGGTCAAATCCGTGCGTATAACAAAGCATTTGCTGGCTATATCTCGCGTAAATATGGCCGCCGCTTCCGCGAGTTCATCGGTGGCGAGATCACAGTGAAATCTGCAAAATCAGTGAAAAGCTTTGTTGAAGTTCGCGCCGAGGCACTGTTAAGCGGCGAGCGGCCGTTTGATGTGACCTTCCGTGTGAACGACGATGGCCTTTTTGCGGATATGTTGATTGAAGGTATCAGCCTTGCGCGGACCGAAAAGATAGAAATCGGTGCGCTTTTGGATCGTCGTAACGGTAATCTGGATCAGCTGACGCGCGACCTTTCCTCTTTGTAGCTTGAGTGGGGTAAGCTGGATGGGCTTAATTGCCTCCCAGAAGCCCACGCAGAACGTCGATCAAGATATTTTCAGCAGTTGCCTCAAACCCATCGCTATTTTGGGATTGGGGCTGCTGTGGGATGGTGCGATTAAGCTCTGAACTGCGGGGCGGGTTGCTCAATGATGCGCCAGCTGATCGCTGTATTGGCAGGGGCACAGCCGGCAGATCTTCAAGAATACGGCGCATGGTCTCATGCCAGATTTCGGCTGGTAGGCCGCTGCCCGTCACGCCACTAAGTGGTGTGTTGTCATCGTATCCCATCCAAACGCCAGCCACGTAATCACCGGAAAAACCGATGAACCACGCGTCACGCGCGGCTTGCGTGGTGCCCGTTTTGCCCGCAATTTCCCGGCCTTCGATACGGGCGCGGCGTCCTGTGCCAGCTTCGACTGTTTGATACATCATCCACGTGAGTTGCTGCGCGGCTTCACGGCTGATCACGCGGTCTTCAATGCCGCCGGTTTGCGTCATCAGCGGTGTGTCATCACCCAAAACGCGCAACTCGACCAAGCCGTAGGGTGTCACGGACGAGCCGCCGTTTAGAATACCAGCATAGGCGCCCGTCATTTCAATAAGCGTACTTTCAGACGCCCCAAGCGCCAGCGCCGGACCCGCAGCAAGACCGCTTTGAATACCAAAACCCTGCGCAATTTCGCGGACACGTTCACGGCCCAATCCTTCGGAAATGCGCACGGCGGGAATGTTGAGGGAATCCTTGAAAGCTTCAGTTAGGGTAACTTGGCCTTTAAATTCTTTGGCGTAGTTCTTGGGGCACCATTCGCCTGACCCGGGGATGTCGATGCACAGGGGCTCATCCAAAACGACGTCTTCAGGAGTGTATCCACGATCAAGTGCCGTTGCGTAGACGAACGGCTTAAAGGTTGACCCCGCTTGGCGCTTTGCTTGGGTGGCGCGGTTGAATGCGCCTGTGCCGTTTGTGGCGCGCCCACCCACCATCGCGCGTACGGCACCGTCTGCGGACATCACGACTATGGCTGCTTGCGCCTTTGAGCCTTCGCGGACTTTTTCCTCGAATATATACTGCAACGCTTCCTCTGCGGCGGTCTGCATGCGTTGATCAAGCGTGGTGCGAATGATGACGTCTTCCGTGGTAGAGCGTGTGAAAAATTCAGGCCCGCTATCCATGACCCAATCCGCAAAATATCCCCCCGATGTGAGCTTAGCCGCCTGTGAAAGTTCTGCCGGTGTTGCCCGCGCGAGCGATGCCTTGATTGGGGTAAGGTACTTTTGCTGCACCATTAAGCCGATCACAAGGTTCGCGCGATCTTGGCTGCGTTGTAGGTTGTTCGTGGGCGCAAGTGTTGAGGGGGCCTTTAGAAGTCCTGCCAACATCGCGGCCTCCGCGGGGTTCACCATTGCGGCGGACTTGCTGAAATAGCGCTGTGCGGCGGCTTCAAACCCGCGGCTACCTGCGCCCAGATATGCGCGGTTCAAATAGACTGTCAGAATATCATCCTTGGTATATTTGATTTCCATCCCAAGGGCGAAGACCGCTTCTTTGACTTTGCGCCAAAGCGTGGTGCGGCGGCAATCTGCTTCATAGGCGGTCTCGGATTTCCATTTATTGGGATCGAAAGGCACGCCAAGGCACAACAGTTTGGCGGTTTGCTGCGTAATTGTTGAGCCACCGTTACCAGATAGTGGGCCACGCCCTTCGCGTAAGTTGATCCGCACAGCAGATGCGATCCCGCGTGGTGATACGCCTACATGACGATAGAACCGCTTGTCCTCGGTGGCGACGACGGCGTTTTTGAGGTGTGCTGATACGGTGGTGGCCGTAACCACGCCGCCGAACTGATCCCCGCGCCACGCAAAGGTTCTGCCGTCACGATCCGACATGGTCACAGAACCGCGGGCACGTCCGTCAACAAGCTGCTCCATATCGGGCAGCGTGGCGGCGTAATAACTGGCGCTACCAACGATCAGTAAGGTGATCACTGCACCGGTGCGCCAGATGAAGGACCAGATTGTCCATAGCACCCATTTGATCAGACGCTTAACCCAGCCCAAAAGGCCCCCCTGTTCTTTGGGAGCGGCTTTAGGTTTGGCTTTGCGCTTTGCAGCTTTCTTGGCCGCAGGTTTTGCGGGCTTCGAATAGCGTTTGTCCGCCACAAGAGGCTTGCGGGGTTTATTTGAGGATGCCATCTGCTCTGCCCGTTTTGACGGTGTTTTCCTAACTGTATCGGGTTTTGTCGGTCTTGTTTAGCTGATGATTCTCATTTCCAGCTTTTCTAACCGCCTATTTTTTAGACAATTGCGCCTAAATGTTCAAAATTTAGGCGGTAAGTCACGCTGCGGCGCAGCAGATATCCGCTGATCTCTTGTTTGAAAGCGGTGCTAGGTGTCCGCTCAGGTCATCCAAAGAGCGCTGTCTGAGCGGTCTGAGTAGAAGATCAACAAGGGGATGCACGTGAAACTGATTATTGCAGCAATCAAACCGTTCAAGCTTGAGGAGGTCCGCGAAGCGCTGACATCCATCGGCGTGCGCGGAATGATGGTGACAGAAATTAAAGGGTTCGGATCGCAATCTGGCCACACAGAAATCTATCGTGGTGCGGAATACGCGGTGAACTTTGTACCAAAGGTAAAGCTGGAGATCGCGGTAGCGGCATCCATGGTCGATCAGGTTGTTGAAACTATCGCGGCTACAGCGAAGACCGACAAGATCGGTGACGGAAAAATCTTCGTTCTGGATCTGGACAGCGCGCTGCGCGTCCGTACCGGCGAAACTAACGATGACGCGCTTTAAGGCGCCAACTAAGGGACATATGGACCGATGAAATTTATGAAATCACTCCCCCTTGCTGCAGCCGCGATTGCGCTGCCGAGCATGGGTTTTGCACAGGACGCTGCGCCGGGCTTTGACGAAATCGGCCCCTACATCATGACAACGCTGTTGTTCTTGGTTGGCGGCTTTTTAGTTTTCTGGATGGCCGCTGGCTTTGCGATGCTTGAGGCGGGTTTGGTGCGTTCGAAAAACGTCACCACGCAGCTTACCAAAAACATCGCTTTGTTTTCATTGGCGGGAATTATGTATTGGGCCGTTGGCTTTAACCTGATGTACCCAGGTGAATGGATCATCGAAGGTTGGCTTGGTGGCTTTAGTCCCACATCGCTTGAGCCAGTTGGCCTAGGTGCCGCTGATGCATCATTGGATTACGCATCTGTTGCCTCTGACTTCTTCTTCCAGCTGATGTTCTGTGCGACAACTGCTTCTATCGTTTCGGGCACATTGGCCGAGCGCGTAAAACTGTGGCCCTTCTTGATCTTTGTTGTTGTCCTGACCGGCTTCATCTATCCGGTCGAAGCAAGCTGGCAGTGGGGCGGCGGCTGGTTGTCCGAGATGGGTTTCTCTGACTTTGCTGGCTCAACTTTGGTGCACGCAGCTGGTGGTTTTGCCGCACTTGCAGGTGCCTTGGTTCTTGGTGCGCGGATTGGCAAATACAAAGACGGCCGCGTTGTGCCAATGCCAGGTTCTAACCTTGCGCTTGCCACTTTGGGTACATTCATCCTGTGGTTGGGTTGGTTCGGCTTTAACGGCGGCTCACAGCTTGCTGCGGGTACAGTTGGCGACATC
Source organism: Nereida sp. (assembly GCF_965655635.1). Lineage (NCBI taxonomy): Bacteria > Pseudomonadati > Pseudomonadota > Alphaproteobacteria > Rhodobacterales > Roseobacteraceae > Nereida > Nereida sp. The sequence continues at coordinate 13,702 of NZ_CBFHHE010000032.1, read as the reverse complement.
ACGGACGTTGGTCGTATCTTTGCAAACACCAACATGGCAGCGTCTGCCGGTGCGGTTGCAGCCCTGTTGCTGACACAAGCTCTCTACAAAAAGCCTGACCTGACAATGGTTCTGAACGGTGCGCTTGCTGGTCTGGTGTCTATCACTGCTGGTCCGCTTGACCCAACATTGTTCGGTGCACTTTGGATTGGTGCTGTTGGTGGTGTGATCGTTGTGGTTGCTGTTCCAATGCTCGACAAACTGAAGATTGACGATGTTGTCGGTGCCATTCCGGTTCACTTGATCGCCGGCTTCTGGGGTACAATGGTTGTGCCGGTCTACACAGCTGACACGTCATTCGTGACACAGCTCATCGGTTTTGCAGCAATCGGTATCTTTGTCTTCGTCGTAAGCTTGATTGCCTTCACATTGATGAAAGGCTTGATTGGCATCCGTGTTAGCGAAGAAGCCGAAATCAACGGCTTGGACGTGACCGAGTTGGGGATGGAAGCCTACCCTGAGTTCTCGAAAGGCTAACACCTTCCCGTTGGTATTTTCGAAAAACTTGCCCCCCGCAGCAATGTGGGGGGCCTTTTCTATTTATACACCTGCTTCAACCAATGCGCGTGCAAGAACAGGGACGGTTGACGCGCTTAGTCCGGCAATATTCACGCGGCTGTCGCCAACCATGTAAATGCCGTGATCTTCGCGCAGCTTTTCGACTTGCTCTGGTGTGGCGCCAATACGGCTGAACATGCCGCGGTGCGTTGCGATGAAATCAAACCGGTCCGAGTTAGTCAGACGCTTCATCTCATCAGCCAACTGCTGCCGTAGGCCCAGCATATTTAGGCGGACCTCTTCAAGCTCACTCGCCCATTCTGCGCGCAGCGTTTCGTCTTGCAAAATCATCGTCACCAGGCGTGCGCCATGATCTGGTGGAAAGCTAAAGTTCTGGCGGTTCAAAAACGCAAGCGTGCCTTGAGCCGTTTCTTTCAATGCGGCGTCTTGGCTGATGGCCATCAGCACACCTGTGCGCTCGCGGTAGATGCCAAAGTTCTTTGAACAGCTTGCAGCGATCAGGGTTTGCGGCATCTGTTGAACCACTGTGCGGGTTGCTGCGGCATCTTTTTCAAGCCCGTCACCAAAGCCCTGATATGCTATATCGATAAACGGGATCAGCCCACGATCTTGCATTAAAGCAATAACGCGCTGCCACTCGGGAGCCGTCAGGTTGGCGCCGGTAGGATTGTGACAGCACCCATGCAGCAGAACAACGTCACCGGCTTTTGCGCCTGTTAAATCGGCAAGGATTCCCTCAATGTCTGTTCCGCGTGTTTGCGCATCAAAGTAGCGGTACTTTTTGATAGGTATGCCAAGGTAGCTAAGAATAGAGGGGTGGTTTGGCCACGTTGGGTTTGAAATCCAGACCGTTGCATCGGGGTTAGCATGGTGGATTAACTCAAAGCCCTGACGGATGGCGCCTGTACCACCGGGGGTGGCGGCGGCCGCTACATGATCAAGGTTCGTGCCATTTCCCAAAACCAAACGGGCCATAGCCGTACTGAACTCTGGATCACCGGCAAGCCCAACGTATGTTTTGGTGTCTTGCTTCTCCCAAAGGCGGTGCTCGGCTGATTTAATGGCCCGCATGATGGGGGTGTGTCCCGTGGCGTCCTTATAAACCCCGACACCAAGATCAATTTTGTTGTCGCGTGGATCAGCGCGGTATGCTGCCATGAGCGCGAGGATTTTGTCACCCGCTTGGGGTTGGAGGTTCTCAAGCATCTGCCGGTCCTGTTGCAATTGGAAGATCGCCGTACATACCCCACTCTGACCAGCTGCCATCATAAACTGCGGCGTCGGTCTTGCCGATCTGGTACAGAGCAAGCGCAAGAACACACGCAGTCACACCGGAGCCACACGTGGTAATTATCGGTTTGGCTAAATCTGCGCCAGCGGCGTCAAAAATCGCCTGAAGCTCGGCTTTGGGTTTCATAGTCTTGTCATCGTTCAGAAGGGCCGAGAACGGCACATTTTGCGAATTGGGAATGTGGCCTGCGCGCATGCCTTCACGGGGTTCTGGGGCTGTGCCCTCAAACCGCGGTGCGGGACGCGCATCGATGATGGTGTGATCTTCCAGCTTGGCCGCGCGGGCCACTTGGGTGACGTCCTTAATAAGGTGGTCTTGACGTTTCACGATCATGTGGCGGTCACGGATTGTTGCGGGCTTGGCGTCAACGGGGCGACCCTCTGCTTGCCATTTGGGCAGCCCGCCATCCAATACAGCGACGTTTTCAAAACCCATCAAACGGAAGGTCCACCAAACACGTGCTGCGCTGAAAAGGCCTGCGCCATCATAGACCACCACCTGATGCCCGTCGCCTACGCCAATCGCACGCATGCGGGACATAAACTTCTCAACTGGTGGTACGGTGTGCGGCAGTGCCGAACGAAGATCAGCGACTTCATCAATATCAAAGAACCGCGCGCCTTTGATATGTGCCGCGTCAAATTCGGCCCTTGGGTCACGACCCGCGTCAGGCAGATACCAAGATGCATCCAGAATGCGCAGATCAGGGTCCTTGATGTGCTCGGCGAGCCAATCAGTGGACACGAGTGATTTTATATCATTTTCCATGAGGTCAGCTTTCCAGATGTTGCGGAGCACAGGTAGTCTGCGCAGCGACATAACGCAAGAATACGTCAAGTAAACTGTAAATTCTCAAACGGTAAGTTACTGGCTGCCCTGCTTCAAAAGGCGTTGTTTCTGACGCCCCCAATCGCGCTTGGCAGAGGTATCACGCTTGTCGTGGTTCTTCTTACCTTTGGCGAGGCCAATCTTCATTTTGACCAGCCCTTTGTGATTGAAATAAACAACTAGCGGCACAATCGTCATGCCCTTACGGCTTACATCTTGCCACAACCGAGCAATTTCTTTGCGCGATGCCAGAAGCTTGCGACGGCGGCGCTCAATGTGGCCCCAAGTTTTTGCTTGGGCATAAAGGCTGATGTAGGAGTTCACGATCCACATCTCGCCGTCTTCGACAGTCACATAGCTTTCGGCAATGTTCGCGGACCCCGTACGAAGGGACTTCACCTCGGACCCCATCAACATCATTCCAACTTCAAGGTCGCTCTCGATAGCATAATCAAACCGCGCGCGGCGGTTCTCGGCGATAACTTTGTAATTGGGGTCTGTCTTTGGTTTGGCCATTGGGCAGACCTAAGCGCAGCAATGCCGCTTGGCAAGGCTCGTCGTGGCGCGGGGTCTCATTCATCATCAAGTAGAATACGGGCGGCGTTGCCTTGGGCATCATCAAATTGGTCGGACTTCACGGCCCATAAAAAAGCTGCAAGGCCGAGCCCACCCAAGATTAGGGAAATCGGAATGAGGACAACTAATACGTTCATTTGACGGACCTCATACGTTGAGAATTGAGCAAAACTGTAATGGAAGAAACTGACATTGCCAGCGCCGCCGCGAGGGGGGTCGCTGCCCCTGCAAGCGCGATGGGGATTGCGATCATATTGTATGCTGCTGCAATTGCGAAGTTCTGTTTGGACAGGTCTTGGGTCGCCTTGGCAACGCGCAAAATCATGGGAAGTGCGGTAAAGTTGTCTTTCAAAATGACCACATCAGATGCGCTTCGGGATGCCTCAAGCGCCAAAGCCGGCGCGATCGATGCATGTGCTGACGCCAATGCGGCGGTGTCATTCAGCCCGTCTCCAACCATGAGAACCCGTTTGCCTGCCGCCTCAAGCTCGCTGATCCGCTCAAGCTTGTCACTCGGGCGGGCGTTTGCAGTGATCTTCAGTCTGATCCGTTTGGCAAAGCTTTGCGCAGGCTCGGTCGCGTCGCCGGTGACAACTTCTGCAGGCAAGCATAATTCCGATAACGCCTCACGCACACCGGTTCGCAGGGTTTCGGGTGCTTCAAACTGAATTGGGCTTGCGTCACCGATGCGCATGCCCAACCCCACAAACGACGCCCCAAGCCATTGACCCCGTCCAAGTTGAACCTCCTCACCTAGATACTGCCCCTGAACACCTTGGCCGATAACTTCTGTGATGTCCTCCAAGGGGGCGGGCGTTTGCGTTTGCAACTGCTCAACCAATGCACGTGACATCGGGTGGTGCGAGACTTGTGCCAACCCAAGCGCGACCGCGCGCTCTGACTTGGTAAGGTGATCTGGCACGTGGACGGCGGGTTTCGTCAAAGTCCCTGTTTTGTCGAACACAACGTAATTTACCTCAGCCAGTCGTTCGAGGGCGGTGGCGTGCTTGACCAGAAAGCCCGCGTTGAACAGCCTGCTGATGGCGGCAGTTGTGACTGCTGGGACGGCCAAACCAAGGGCGCAGGGGCAGGTAATGATCAGCACCGCAATCGCGATATTGAGGGCATGGCGTACGTCGCCGCCGATGATCCACCATGCTAAAAACGCGATCAATGCCAACAAATGAACGGCCGGTGCATAGATCGCGGCGGCTCGGTCGGCCAGCGCGGTATAGCCGTTGCGACCGCTTTCTGCCAACTCCACCAGTTCTGCCATTCGGCGCAGGGTTGTGTCTTCACCAACGGCAGTTGCGCGAATTTGCAGCGGTCCTGCGAGGTTCACTTCACCTGCTTGAATCTCTGATCCTTGGTTCAAGGGCACGGCCGCGCTTTCGCCTGTCAGAAACGACCGATCCATCAATGCGGCTTCGCTCAACAGAACGCCATCGACTGGGACGCGGGTGCCTGCGGGGACAGCGATAATGTCACCAATGGCTACTTCTGACAGTTGGACCGTCTGCGCGACACCGTCCCCAATGCGGTCAGCCGTATGACTTTCAAGCGCAGTCAGTTCTTTGGCCGCAGAACGTGCCGCAGAGCGGGTCTGATGGTCAAGATAACGGCCAATTAGCAAAAAGAAGGTCAGTGATACAGCTGCGTCAAAATAGGCGTGTTCCCCGCTATTCAAGGTTTCAAACAGCGAAATTCCAGCAGCCAATATGATGGCCAGAGAGATCGGCACGTCCATGTTCAAACCACCTTTACGCAATGCACTCAGAGCATTTTGAAAGAACGGTTGGGCCGAATAGGCCACGGTTGGTAGTGCGATTGCGGCCGAGATCAGGTGGAAGAAATCGCGCGTTGCATCGGAGGCACCGGACCACACAGCCACAGACAAGAGCATCACGTTCATCATGGCAAAGCCCGCGACGGCCATACGGATCAACAGGTTACGGCCTGCTTTATCCGTGGTGTTTGAAAGGGTCGCGGCATCCAGAGGGTATATCTCAAACCCAAGCGACTTCACGGCTGATATGATGGCGTCTGATTGTACCGGACCAGTTACTGTAAGGCGCTTTAGAGACAGGTTTACACGAACCGACTGCACGCCGTTTTGGCTGGCCAGTCCGCGTTCAATTTTTCCGATACACGCGGTACAGTGAATTGTTGGCAACGAAAATTGCATTGCATCGGGCGCGTTGCTTGCCGCAAATTCTGCGGGACCCGTTGCGCCGATGCAGGCAGGGCAGGCGGCTGTCATTTCGGGGTCTCTACGATGATGCGTTGTTGAAATAAGGTGCCGTTTTCTGCGCGTGCCTTCAGACGCAAGTTCCAGTTACCCGGACCCGCGACCACTTTGGCGCGAAAGGACGTGCCGTCGTGCACGAACTGCGGCGTTTGATCTGCTACGACAGATGTGGCGCGGCCAAAGATGGCTTGTTCAACACGCGGTGCGATGGGATTGCCGTCCTGCACAATGGTCAAGATTAGATCGTCGTTTTGTAATTTGGCGGCGACAGACCAGCCCAAAGTAAGTTGCGCTGCTCTGTCTTGGTTGAAGGATTGACTGGCAACGTAAGAGTTTTTCACCTCAAGACCTGGGAACGTGCGCACTGCGTTGAACGCCAGCGTTAGGTTGACGGTGATTATAATCCCGAAGGCCGTGGCGAAAACGGCAAATACGTGCCAGCCCTTGATTGTGAAGGCCGTGGCTGTGTTTGGGCGTACTTGGGTCATTGTGAAACCTTTCCGTTAAACGTGGTGTCGCGGTAGGCGCGTTCGGTGCTTGAGATGTCCTCGACCCAGATGCGGACGGGCGTGTTTGCGGCACGTGCGGCAGGATCCGTGGCGCGCGCAGTCATGTAGACACGTTTGAGCTGTGTGGCATTGGCAGGCACATCAAAAGTCAGGCGACCATCAGTTCCGTCAACGTCAATGCGTAGGATTTCATCACTCGAAAGGCTTAGGTGAAACTGGCGCGACTCACCTAATTTGTTGCGCAGGCGCACTTCGTAAACGTTGCGGATAGCCCCATCAGACTGAACGATGAATGTCGGATTACGCACGGGGCTGACGGTTAATTCAATGTCTGTGCGCACAAACAAAGCGTACACAAGACCCACACCAATCAGAGACCAAAGAACTGTATAGAGTATGGTTCTGGGGCGAAATACGTGCTTCCAAATTGCTTTGGGCGGCTTGCCAGCGCGCTCAGCTGTTTCATCTGAAAGGGCTAGATAATCAATTAGTCCGCGCGGCTTGCCGATTTTGTCCATGACGTCATCACAAGCATCGATACACAGCCCGCAGGTAATGCATTCCATTTGTTGGCCGTCGCGAATATCAATTCCCATGGGGCATACATTGACGCAGGCCATGCAATCAATGCAGTCACCGGCGCCTTCGACGCGCTGTTTGCCCCGCGGCTCGCCACGCCAGTCACGGTAGCCGATTGTCAGGGTATCGGGGTCCATCATTGCGGCTTGAATGCGTGGCCAAGGGCACATGTAGATGCACACTTGCTCGCGCATGAAACCGCCAAAAACAAACGTTGTGGCAGTTAGGACCGCGATCGTTCCATAAGCAACAGGATGTGCTGAAAGCGTTGCAAGCTGGTTCAGCAGGGTTGGCGCATCGGCGAAATAGAACACCCACGCGCCACCTGTTGCCACTGCGATCAGAAGCCAGACAACCCATTTGGTGATGCGCAGATGCCATTTTTTCAGTGTCCACTTAGCATTATAGAGCCTAACGCGGGCATTTCTGTCACCCTCAATCCAGCGCTCGACTAAAATGAATAGGTCGGTCCACACGGTCTGTGGACAGGTATAGCCGCACCACACGCGACCAAGTGCCGAGGTGAACAAAAACAGCCCCAGACCGGCCATGATGAGCAGCCCTGCTACAAAGTAAAACTCGTGAGACCAAATCTCGATCCAAAAGAAGTAAAACCGCCGATGCGCCATGTCGATGAGTACTGCTTGGTCTGGCAGGCTTGGTCCGCGGTCCCAGCGTATCCATGGCGTCAGGTAGTAGATCCCCAAGGTGATGGCCATGATCCACCACTTAAGGTTTCGGAATTTGCCTGACACGCGCCGGGGAAAAACCGGTTCTTGGGCGGCATAAAGGGGAGGGTTTTCTGACATGTGATTGTTCCTGTTCGCAGGATGAACATAGACGCTTAAGGGGTGAGCTGACCTTGATCTGGGTCAAACATATGCAAAATTGTGAGGGTAAATAATGTACCCCGAAGCGGCAGCGTTTTGCGAACAGGGCCGCTTCGGGGTGTGAAAGAGGCCATCGGGAGGAGGCCTCTTTCTATCCGTCTTATTCGCCGCCGCCGAGGGCGTGGACATAGACAGAAACTGCGCGCACATCGGCGTCGGACAGACGTTGACCCCATGCGGGCATCTGACCGAAACGTGCGTTACGAACCGAGTGTTCAAGCGCGCTTCGATCACCGCCGTAAAGCCAAATTGCATCAGCCAGATTGGGTGCGCCAATATCGCGATTGCCCAGTGCTGCTTCTCCGTGGCAAGCCGAGCAGTTTTCTGCAAAGATTGCTGCTCCTTGATTTGTGATGCTGGCATCATGATCCGGCGACGAGAGGCTGATCACATGCTCAACGACTGCTGCAATTTCGGCGTCCTCAAGGATTTCATCAAAGGCAGGCATTTCAGACCAACGCGCATCGTCATCCGTTTCGTTCCGAATGCCGTGGGCAACCGTTGCCGCGATGTTTGTGATGTCGCCGCCCCAGAGCCAGTCATCATCAAGAAGGTTCGGATAGCCAATTGCGCCCGCAGCACCCGAGCCGTGACATTGGCTACAATTAGCGCGAAAGACAGCGCCGCCCCGAGACACTGCATAGCGGTGCAGGTCATCACTTGGGGGCAATGTCTCCAGGTCAGCTGCAACAAGTTGGGCCACAAGGTCTTCGTTCTTGGCCTCATGCTTAGCGATTTGTGTGGCGACTTCGCCGCGCGTTGAGTACCCAAGCATGCCTTCGGTCGCACCGCTGATCATCGGCCACGCGGGATAGGCGATGGTATATGCAATACCCCAGATAATTGTGGCATAAAGCGTCCAGAGCCACCAACGCGGTAGTGGGTTATTCAGTTCTGAAATGCCGTCCCAGCTGTGACCTGTTGTCTCAACGCCGGTCGCATCATCTACTTTTTTATCAGACATCGAATTGTCCTTTCGCGTTCAAAGCAGCGGCGTTGCACTTGCACGTTGCACATGTCCCAGAGCAGGTTTTGGCGCTGTCATCATTGCGGAACGGAATCATGCTTGCCTCTGTGCGGGCGCTGCGTTGGCTTGGCAAAAATGCCCAGATGCCTGTTCCGATGAAGAAAACAAACATGGCTAAAAGAACCCAGCTGTCAGCAATTTGGCGGAGCAGTGAATAGGTATCCATTGTGGAACTCCTTTGATTAGCGGCTTGCGTCGGGGGTGAATGTTGAGAAGTCGACCATGGTGCCCAAGACTTGGAGATATGCGATGAGAGCATCCATTTCGGTCAACTCTGGCTGACCATCGAAGTTCGACACCACAACACCGGGATAGCGATCTTCTAGGCCGTCATAGTCACTGTCGGGGTCAGCTTGGTTGCGCAGATCGACAACTGCTGCTTGAATTTGCTGATCCGAGTAGGGAACCCCCACAAACCGGTGGGTTTGTAAGGTTGCCTCGGTCTGGTTTGTTTGAAGATCAGCCGATGCCAAAAAGGCGTATTTCGGCATGATGCTCTCGGGAACAACTGATTGCGGGTCTTTGAGGTGATCCACATGCCAAGCATCTGAATATCTGCCGCCAACGCGCGCCAAATCAGGACCGGTTCGTTTTGACCCCCACTGAAATGGGTGATCATATTGCGATTCAGCCGCCAGCGAATAATGCCCGTAGCGTTCGACTTCATCGCGCATCGGACGGATCATTTGGCTGTGGCAGGTATAGCAGCCCTCGCGGATATAGATGTCCCGACCCGCCAGTTCGAGCGGCGTATAGGGGCGCACGCCTTCTACATCCTCAATTGTGTTTTCGAGCCAAAAGAGCGGTGCAATCTCGACCATGCCACCGACAGTCACCACCAAAAGAGATGCTGTCAAAAGCAGGGTTGGAGAACGCTCGAGGATTGCGTGTTTATCAAGAAAAGCCATTGAACGACCTCCTTATTCTGCAGGTGAAAGATTGAGTGCGCCGGGGACATTGGCCACCGCGGGTTTCGCCCCGCGGATGGTCATCCACATGTTCCAAACCATGACCAATGCGCCGGCCAGGAACAGAACCCCGCCCAAACCACGGACCACATACATCGGGAACTTCGCGCTTACGGTGTCTGCAAACGAATTTACGAGAAACCCTTGGTCATCGACCTCGCGCCACATCAGGCCTTCCATGATGCCAGTGACCCACATTGACGCGGCATAAAGAACGATACCCAACGTGGCCAACCAGAAGTGCCAGCTGATCGCACTTACAGAATACATCTGCTGACGGCCCCAAAGTTTCGGAGTGAGGAAGTAGATGCAGGCAAAAGTGATCATGCCGTTCCAGCCAAGTGCGCCAGAGTGAACGTGACCGATTGTCCAGTCAGTGTAATGCGATAGCGAGTTCACGGCGCGGATCGACATCATCGGCCCTTCGAATGTGGACATGCCGTAAAAGCCCAGTGACAGCACAAACATACGCAGAATTGGATCAGTACGAAGTTTGTCCCACGCCCCTTGAAGCGTCATCAGACCATTAATCATGCCGCCCCATGAGGGCATCCACAGGATGATCGAGAACACCATGCCCAAGGTTGATGCCCAGTCCGGCAACGCAGTGTAGTGCAGGTGGTGTGGGCCTGCCCAGATGTACAAAAAGATCAGCGCCCAGAAGTGAATGATAGAAAGTTTATAGCTGTAAACTGGACGGCCTGCTTGCTTGGGAACGAAGTAGTACATCATGCCCAAGAAGCCCGCTGTCAGGAAGAAGCCAACCGCATTGTGGCCGTACCACCATTGGGTCATTGCGTCTTGTACACCCGAAAATACCTGGACGGACTTTGATCCCCAGATGCTGATAGGAATGGACAGGTTGTTGATCACGTGAAGCATTGCCACAGTAATGATGAAGCTTAGGAAAAACCAGTTGGCCACATAGATGTGCTTCTCGAGGCGTTTGAAAATTGTTCCAAGGAACACGGCCAGATACGTCAGCCAAACGATGGTCAACCAAAGGTCTACATACCATTCGGGCTCGGCGTATTCTTTACTTTGTGTACCACCCAAAAGGTAGCCGGTTGCGGCCATTAGGATGAACAACTGATAGCCCCAAAAGACAAACCACGCGGTGTTGCCGCCCCAAAGCCGTGTGCCCGATGTACGCTGCACGACATACAGGGACGTCGCGATCAGGGCGTTGCCGCCAAAGGCAAAAATTACGGCAGAGGTGTGCAATGGGCGCAGGCGGCCAAAGTTTGTGAACGGCTGGCCCCAGTCAAAGTTCAGGGCAGGGAACGCAAGCTGGAAGGCGATAAACGTGCCTACCAAAAAGCCAGCAATGCCCCAAAACGCCGTGGCAATGACGCCCGCACGGATGACCCCGTCAAAATATGCGCCTTCCGGTGCAATTTTCTGTGGCTCATCTGACGTGCGCAGCACCCAAACAAGCATCCCAAAAGCCACCACCATTATGATCACGGCATGCAGCTTATACGCCAGATCATAGCCGTTGCTTGCCGCAATAGCGGCAATGAATGTGATGAGGCCTAAGATTATGATTTTGAAGTAATCCATGAAACGCCCTCGTAATTTCAAAGCATCTTTGTGATGCCTTTGTTCGCGAGGTTGTTTTATGAAGACGTAGCGGGGTCGGTCCTTGATCTACATCAAGAGTCTTCGCAATCTTTGGAATATGTTTAAAAAATAATTCCGCCGTCAGAGTCGTCGCCAGTTGCCTCATGCAAGGCAGGCAGATCCTCGACCACAAGGTGTTTGCGGTCATTAAAGCTAAGGACGCCGTCTTTCTTGAGGCTGTTTAGTTGACGGCTGACTGTCTCAAGAGTGAGGCCAAGAAAGTTCGCAATTTGGTCACGCGTCATGGGTAGTGATACACTGGCGGTGCCATTGTCTTCGGAAAGTTGCGAGCGGCGGACAAGCATCTCAACAAAAGTTGCGATTTTTTCACGGGCGGTTTTACGACCCAGCAACAGCATCCAATCGCGGGCAACGTCCAGCTCATCAAGTGCCAGTTCCATCAACCGTTGTGCCACATGGGGCGTTGTCTCGACCAGTCGCTCAAACGGCTCTTTATTGAAGCAACACAAAGTGACATCTGTTGTCGCTGTGACATCAAATTCAATCTCGTCGCGCCCGGGTCTGCCAATGAAATCTGACGCTAGCAAAAGACCCACCATTTGCGTGCGCCCATCTTCCAACGTCTTTGAAAGAGATGCGACGCCTTGCACCAGAGATGCTACATACTCCAGCTTCTCACCGCGCCACAAAATGGTCTCACCGGCCTTGAAAGTGCGGTAGGATTTCATGCCCTCAAGAGTCAAAAGCTCATCCGTATCGCATTTCGCACATACGGCGCGATGGCGGATTGGGCATTCACTACATCTTACTGCGTTATCGACAGAAAACTTCATTGCGGTTGATCTATATCAAGGACTGTTGGCTGACGATATTTAATACCAAAGCACATGGAAAAGATAGCGCTTCTCAATAAATACGGGCTGTTTGACGCGAAAGTTCCGCGCTATACAAGCTACCCTCCAGCCAATCATTTTGAAAATGGCGTTGGACCTCGGCATCAAGACAGTTGGTTGCGCGCAGTTCCAGATGGGGCGGAAATTTCTGTTTATGTCCACATCCCATTCTGCAAAAGGCTGTGTTGGTTTTGTGCATGCCGAACGCAAGGGACAAAAACGCTGCGCCCCGTTGATGCCTATGTAGAGGTGCTGAAAGCCGAGATCACAAAGGTGCGCTCGAAGTTGCCGAAGGGTGTGAAGATGGCACGTCTTCACCTTGGGGGTGGGATGCCAACTATCCTGTCTGCAGACACTATGCGCGATTTGCTTAGTAGTATTTTTGGCGCGTTTGAGCGTACGGCCAAGCATGAATTTTCCGTAGAGATTGATCCTACCGAGGCATCAACTGAATTGCTGGATACGCTAGTCGAATTTGGCCTTAACCGCGCCAGTATCGGCGTGCAGGATTTTGCCGAGCACGTGCAAGACGCCATCGGCCGGCCCCAGACTTTTGAACAAACCGCACACGTGGTGACACATCTGCGGGCTGCCGGCGTGCCGAGCATCAACATGGACTTGCTCTATGGATTGCCCACACAAACGCATCAGAGTTTTCATGCGACTATTGACCAAGTTTTGAAAATGCGTCCCGATAGGCTGGCTATTTATGGCTATGCGCATGTGCCTTGGATGTCGAAGCGGCAAGTGATGATTAATGAAGCGGATTTGCCAAAGCCAATCACCCGCTTTGAGCTGGCCGAGATTGCACAGCGCCGTTTTGTCAACGCAGGCTACGGTATGATTGGAATTGATCACTTTGCCCTTGCGACTGATAGCCTTTTTGACGCCGACGCGCGCGGTCAACTTCGCCGTAACTTTCAGGGCTACACAGATGATACCGCGGACACTTTGATCGGGTTTGGCGCTTCAGCCATTTCGAAATTTCGCGAGGGGTTCATTCAAAATGCGCCGTCAACTTCGGCCTACCAAGAAAGGATAGCTGATACCGGCTTTGCTGGTCACAAGGGCTACGTGATGTCTGACCATGATCTGCTGGTCGCGCAAATGGTTGAGGACCTAATGTGCCGTTTTGCGATTGATGATAGAAAGCTGATGGCAGCTTTTCCGGGTCAAGCGACAGTGATCCGTCAAACGGTTGTTAGCCTGATGAGCGAATTTCAGGACCTGCTGTTCATTGGAAAGGAAGGCTTGATGTTGCGGCATCAGGCATATGCGTTAGTCCGTATCATCGCCAAACGAATTGATGATTTTACGTCTGTCGGCGAAAGCCATTCCGCCGCCGTTTAAATCCGAAACCTCCTCAAAATAAAAAGGCCGCCTCCAAAAAGTGGAAGCGGCCCTTTCAAACGTGTTGCTCGGTGACGCTTAGAGCAGCCCTGCAAATTCCATTGCAGACTTAACGGCGTTTTTTGTCTCTTGGCTCAGCTCGACCAATGGTGAGCGTACCTCTTCTGTGCAAAGCCCCAGCAAAGACATGCCATATTTTGCGCCACAGGTGCCTGGCTCCATAAAGATCGCCTTGTGAAGCGGCATAAGCACATCAAGCTGTTCAAGGGCGGTTGCATAATCGCCACGCAAAGTAGCGTTCTGGAAGTCCGCGCACAGTTTTGGTGCAACGTTTGCAGTCACCGAAATGCAGCCAACGCCGCCATGTGCATTAAACCCGAGGGCTGTAGCGTCCTCGCCTG
>NZ_CBFHHE010000031.1:0-22095 GCF_965655635.1 Nereida sp. | reverse complement strand
GCATGCAAAATAGCAAAGGCTTGGACAATAGGGTTGCGGGGAATGTCGCTGCCGCGAATGTTCAAAAGCCAACAAATGCTATCTGGGAGCGTTAGTACCGCAGCGCTGCGACCCGCTCTTGATAACTCAGCCGCCAAGGCACGACATTTTTCACGGGATGTTTTGCCGGCAAGATCTTCGGGGTAGGCGATAACTTGACCCTGCGGCCTGTCAGGTTGGTCCGCCCAGATATTGTCGATCAGGTTCTCGGTCGCGCGCAACGCAATGCCCGATCCGTCCAAGGATTTGATTAGCGCTTCAATCTCGCCGGCGGTGTGCAGCCAAGGATCATAGGCAACCGTATTGCCGCTCTTGAGCGTGTCGCGCAGCCATTCATGGCGGGGCGTTTCGGTGCTCAGGATCACCTTAAAGTCATCGGCGCATTGGGTGCGCGCTTGTAACGTGTAGCGCCCATCAACCAACATCGTGGCTGAAGTCGCGGTTACAATACATTCACCCGCAGAGCCTGTGAAACTTGTTAGCCAGCTGAGCCGTGCATCGTGATCATTTACGTATTCGCCTTGATGGGCGTCGGCGCGTGGCACAAGGAAAGCGTCCACCTTTGCGCGCTGCATTTCACTCCGGAGTGCGGCCAATCGTGGCGGTCCGTCTTGGGGGCGTGTGCGCGTTACAAAAGCTTGATGCATTATCCGGCTTTCCTCATTCCCAGTGCTTTGGCGCGTGCGCGTGGGTCCGTGTCAAACAGCGAAGCCAGTTGTTCGGTCATCGCGCCAGCCAGTTGTTCAACGTCCGTGATCGTGACCGCGCGATCGTAATAGCGGGTCACATCGTGCCCAATACCAATCGCAACCAGTTCAACTGCCTTGCGTTTTTCAACCATAGCAATCACGTCGCGTAAGTGTTTCTCAAGATAGTTGGCTGGGTTGACGGACAAGGTCGCATCATCAACGGGCGCGCCGTCTGAAATCACCATCAATACTTTGCGTGCTTCTGGTCTTGAGATCATGCGCCGATGCGCCCACTCAAGCGCCTCGCCATCAATGTTCTCTTTCAGCAAGCCTTCTTTCATCATGAGGCCAAGGTTAGGACGCGCTCGGCGCCATGGTGAATCAGCCGATTTATAAATGATGTGGCGCAAATCGTTTAGGCGGCCTGGCTGCTGTGGACGCCCATCCGCGAGCCAGTTTTCACGGCAAAGCCCGCCTTTCCACGCCCGCGTCGTGAACCCGAGAATTTCCACTTTAACCTGACAACGCTCAAGCGTTCGCGCCATGACATCCGCACAAATTGCTGCAATTGAAATGGGCCGGCCGCGCATTGAGCCAGAGTTGTCGAGAAGTAGTGTTACGACCGTGTCGCGGAACTCGGTGTCCTTCTCAACTTTGAATGAAAGCGGGGTGGTCGGGTTCGCAATCACGCGTGCCAAGCGGCCCGCATCCAAAGTGCCTTCTTCAAGATCAAATTCCCAGCTTCGGTTTTGCTGTGCTTGAAGGCGGCGCTGAAGCTTGTTCGCAAGGCGCGAAACCGCGCCCTTCAAAGGGTCAAGCTGTTGGTCAAGATAAGCGCGCAGTCTTTCCAACTCGGCAGGCTCGGCAAGATCTTCGGCACGAATTTCTTCGTCGTGTTCTGTCGACCAAGCCTCATAGAGGGGGTCTGCATCAGAGATGGGCTGAGGCGACGGCGGCTCAGTAGGGGCTTCGCCTTCGGGCATCTCTGTCTCTTCGCCCATGTCTTGGTCAGCAGCGTCATCAAGTTGAACCGATGACTGCGCAGCGTCTTGTTGCTGTTCTTGGCTTTGCTCAGGGTTGGCTTCGGCTTCCTCCTCACCAGTGTCATCATCCGAGCCGGTGCTATCAGGCTCTTGGGGGTCTTCAGATGCGCCGTCGCTGTCGTCTGCTTCGTCATCTTCAAAGTCGTCAGGATCATCACCAAGCTGATCGCCGTAGCCCAAGTCATCAATAATCTGACGTGCAAACTTCGAGAAACTTTGCTGATCTTGGAGCATGTCTGACAGATTTCCGAGAGTGCCACCTGCGCGGTCCTCGATAAAGCCACGCCAAAGCTCCATAACATTTTGTGCGCCCGCAGGAAGTGGGCGACCCGTCGCGAGATGTCGGATCAGGTAGCCCGCAGCAACCGCCAGGGGAGCTTCTGCAGGTTCTTTGATCTGATCATAGCCTTTGCGCAGCGCGTCATTGGTAATTTTCACATCGATATTCGAAGCGGTGCCTGGCATGTACTCGGCGCCGACAGCTTCAATCCGAGCCGTTTCCATAGCCTCGTAAATATCGCGGGCCATCTGTCCATCTGGAACGTAACGGTTGTGGGTTGATGGATCGTGAAACTTATGGCGAAGTGCCAAAGCATCTGCAGTGCCACGCGCCAGCAGTACCTCATCGCGTGTCATGCGACGGCTGATTTGCGGAAGACGGATCGTTTCGTTTGTTGCCCCTGGCTGGTCGACCGAAAAACTGACGGACAACTCCGGGTCGTTCGCCATTACTTTTGTGGCCTCGGCTAGTGCCTTTTTGAACGGATCCGCGGGGTTGTCATTGTTTTTCGTCATGATCAGCAACCTAGTGCGATTGGCGTAGGGCACAATCGAAATATTGAGCAACAATTTGGGTGTTGGCGGCGTCCCATTGGGACGCCTGTTGGCCGATGGTCAGCCCTTTTCCTTAACCCACGCTGGCGTTCGCAGCACTTTCAGGAAGCTCTTCGTCAAAGCAGCGTTGGTAGAATTCGGCGACTGTCTGGCGTTCGAGCTCGTCACATTTGTTCAAGAACGACAGTCGGAAAGCATAGCCAACGTTACCAAAAATCTCAGCGTTTTGTGCCCAAGCAATGACTGTGCGCGGGGACATAACTGTTGAGAGGTCACCGTTCATAAACGCCGTACGCGAAAGGTCTGCAACCTGCACCATTTGTTGAAGTGTTTTGCGTCCGTGATCGGTGTCGTAGTAAGGCGATTTGGCAAGAACAATCGCAGCTTCTTTTTCAACAGATAAGTAATTCAACGTTGAGACGAGTGACCAGCGGTCCATTTGACCTTGGTTGATCTGCTGCGTGCCGTGATACAGTCCCGTTGTATCGCCCAAACCTACGGTGTTGGCTGTTGCAAAGATACGAAAATACGGGTGCGGTGTGATCACTTTGTTTTGGTCGAGCAGTGTAAGCTTGCCGTCTACCTCCAACACCCGCTGGATAACGAACATTACGTCTGCACGACCGGCGTCATATTCATCAAAAACAATTGCAGTTGGCGTGCGAAGGGCCCAAGGCAGAATGCCCTCTTGGAAATCAGTGACCTGCTTGCCGTCACGCAACTTAATCGCGTCTTTACCAATCAGATCAATTCGGCTGATGTGGCTGTCGAGGTTCACCCTCACAGAGGGCCAATTCAGGCGCGCCGCAACTTGCTCGATATGGGTTGATTTGCCAGTGCCATGATAGCCCTGAATCATCACACGGCGGTTATGTTCGAACCCCGCGAGGATTGCCAAAGTTGTATCGTGATCAAATTTGTACGTAGGGTCCAATTCCGGCACGCGGTCAGAGGCTTCTTCAAACCCGTGAACCACCATATCCACGTCGATACCAAATGTTTCACGAACCGAAATTGGTTTGGTGGGCGTAGCTTCAATATCGATCATTCCGTCAGCCATCTGAAAGGGTCCTACCTACGTCTTGTCATGTTGTTGCGTCGTTGGGTGCAACATAATCCAAGTCTCGGCAAGGGCTAGGGCTAAAATACTCCCGTTAGGCCGCGCCCGCATCCGCATAGGCAGATGCGCCTCCTCCGCTTGTGCTTGGGTCGCTGTGTTGGAAGACGGAAATTGCGCCTTGGATGTTGGCCACTTGCGATTTTAGGTTCTGCGCAGTTTCGCGTCCCGTGAGTGCAATATTGGCGTTATGCTGCGTGAGTTTGTCTAACGCTTCAAGGGCAGTCGAAATTTCGGTAAGGCCATCCACTTGCACTTCACTACCTTCACGCAAATCGCCAAGATTTGCGGACATTTTCTGAACTTGGGCCAAAATATTGGTCAGCGCGTCACCCGTGTTGCCTACTAAGGCGGCACCTTTTGTTACATCGCTGACGTTCGTTTCGATCAGCGTTCTGATATCGCTAGAGGCATTGGCCGAGCGCTGTGCCAGCGCACGCACTTCTGTTGCGACTACAGAGAAACCTTTGCCCGCTTCGCCGGCGCGGGCGGCCTCAACCGACGCATTGAGTGCAAGAAGGTTTGTTTGAAGCGCGATTTCATCGATCACGCCAACAATTTTACTTATTTCACCAGATGAGGTTTCAATGTCCCTCATCGCATCTACAGCTTTCGAAACGACGTTACTGGCGTTTTCGGCCTCCATAGAGGTGGTATCTGCAAATCGGCTGATGTCACCAAGTGTTTTTGTGGATTGGTCAACGCGGTCTTTGATCTGCAGCATGGCAGCTGTGGTTTCTTCCAGAGCACTTGCCTGCTGTTCAGCGCGTTTAGCCATGTCGTTTGAGCTAAGCGTCATATCGGCGGACTGGTGGTCAAGCTGTGAGCAGTCTGTTTGAATGGTGCTCACCAATTGGGCGAGCGACTGTACCGTTTCGTTTACGGTTTCTTGCAGCCTTGCAAAAGCACCGTGGAAAGTACCCTCCATACGCGCCCCTACGTCACCTAATGCCAAACGCTCCATGACAAGGCCCGTAGTTTGTAGTCCGTCTTCAACTTGAGCGACCAGCGCATTGATGGAGGCGGCTACGTTTTGCAAATCACGGTCTTCAAACTTGGATACGATCCGTTTTGTGAAGTCGCCGTCTGACGCAGCATCCACCACATTCGCGATGTCGGCGCGCAACCTGACCATTTCAGCATTTTCAACGGCTATTCGCTTCGCCTCTTTTTCTCGCTGTTAGCGTTCTTTCTTGAGTTTCGCTTCACGTTGCTGGGCATTTGCTTGCTCAAGCTCGATCCGCTTGTTGGCTTCTTTTGTATTCTGGAGTGTCAGTTCCTTGGCGCGCGCCCCTTCTTTACGCAGAACATCCAATGCGCGGGCGATCTGACCAAGCTCGTTTTTGCGGTCTAACCCGCTGACCTCTAGGTCGAAATCACCGTTTGCTACGGCCATCATTTCTGAAATTGAGCTTGAGATGTCGCGCCGCAAGTTGGCCACGAAAGCTGCCGAAGATATCAGCCCGAACAGAAGCACAGCGCCGGAGGCGATGGCGAACGTAAGGACTGAACTGTTCTTTTCGGCTGGAAGCTCGGCCCGGTTGGTCGTATCAGCTTTTGCGCTCTGTTGTATAAGTTGAGCAAGTATACTACTCGCGATGATGTTATGACTATCGATTGTCGTGTAAAGGCTGCGTCGCTCCGTGCGAGACGCGGTTAGTTGATCAATCACTGTGACATAGCCGCTGAGCAGCTTTTCGACTTCAATTGCGAATACTTGATAAGGCTTGTTTTGGGTCCGTTGGATAATTTGAGAGACATTATCAGTAGAAGTCGCGAGCAATGCGCGGGCGTCTTCAAGCAGTTCAGGATTGCCGGTCGCGAGAAAGTCACGCACGAAGGTTTGCGCCTTCATGGCATCAATGAGCGCCAAGTTACCACGGTATGCGGAAAAGCTGTCACCAATTGCGTAAGCTGCCTCGATAACGGCCTTTGTTTGCTTGATTTGTTCGTCCCCAATGTCGCGTAGCGACGTGTCAGCTTCTTTGAATTTAGTTTGGGCTTGTTTCAGTGCGACAACATCAGTGTCGAACGCGTTTAATGTCGTATTCAGTTCAGCCAGCTTACCGGTAATGTTTGATGCCGAGCCGAGTGTTTGTTGTAGGATTCCCACTTCGGTCTGAGTGGTGTCAAGCTGGGCAACCAGTTGCTCTAGCGTGCCTATGGAAGGTGAGGCGTTGTAGGTGCGCAGGGACGCGTCAACGGCAGTATATTTGAAGCTAAGCGCATCAACCCGAGATAATTGGTCAGTTAGCTGAAAATAGCGGTCCTGTTCGTCCCCCTGATGCTCTGTCTTGAAAATACCAAAACTAAAGACTGCGAATGCCAAAATTTGTAGGACAATCATGCCCCCCATAATTTGACGTCCTAAAGACCAATGCCGCATATCGAACCCCACGCGTTTGTGTTACGTGGGGAGCCCTAGCAGAGACGTACTTTCGAAAAGGTTACCAGAGCAGAAGTAAGCAGCACAGATTTACTTAAAGTTGCGGCTATCTTTGATCTGATCCCACGCCCAGACAACCTCTTGTAGCTTGTCTTCGTCTGAACGGTCGCCTCCGTTCATGTCGGGGTGCAAGATCTTGATAAGTGCTTTGTAAGACCTACGAATTTCTGTCTTGGTCCAGTGGTCCTTGGCTTCTAAAATCTCGATCGCGCGGCGCTCGGTTGGGGGCAGGCGGCGCGTTGTTGTCCCGGATGTTCGTCCAAGGTTTTGCGTGGCGTTCGCTCCCAAAACTTGGTGTGGGTCATCGACCCCAAGACGCGCCCATGCGCGCTGTTCATCAGGTGTGCGGAAAGGTTTTGTTTCGCGGTCCCAAACCCGATCTTTGTCCATTTGCTCGGCAAAGCTTTCTTCGGATGTGCCGTCGAAAAAGTTCCACTTCAGATTGTACTCACGCACGTGATCTTTGCAGAACCAAAAGTAGTCGTCCAAAATGTCGGGGCTTTTAGGGGCGCGATATTGACCGCGTTCTTCACAGGCCGGTCGATCGCATACGCGGGTAGATGTTTCCGATGCACCAGACATCCCACGGCGTCCGCGCGGGTTCTTTTTCTTTGCAGAAGATACAGACATATCAAAGCCAAATGGATCGTCTTTTTTCATCTTCAACATCCTTCAGAAAGTGGTGTTCGACTCGGAGCGATAAGAATAGTGTTTTGACAGCGAGGCGAAAGGGGTGAAATTAAGAATATGACGAATAGAATGACACGCAAAGAACGGATCGAGGTGGCTCTTCAGGCTTTGTCCCCAGAGCAGTTGGTCGTGGAAGACCAATCAGAGGCACATCGCGGTCATTCAGGCTATCAAGATGGCGGCGAAAGCCACTTTCATGTGATCATTAAGAGCGCCGCATTGACGGGTAGCCGAATTGCAAAACACCGCGCTATCCATGCTGCTGTTGGCGCTGATTTGATGGCTGAACTTCACGCATTCTCGATTGATATAAAGTAGTCAGGGCGTTTCACTATCGCTGGTATCAGTCTCGAAAATATTGTCGTCAGGCTCTGATTTGCTTGGCGCTGCCAGTGATTGTTCGTGCGGCGCGTCGTCTACGGGGCGCCTGAAGACAAGCATGTTGTGGTAGACCGTTACACGCCCGGTCAACCCGCTCCGTTCTTGCATGGGAAGGGTGTCAGAGCGTTGATATTCCCACCCGCTGAGCGCCAGATCATTGATCATTTCCTGAACGGTAAACGCAAGCCGTCCCGCGCTACCCTTGCTGCCACGGTTGCGTTTTACCTTTGTCGGGGCAGGCAGAACTTTATACTCAAATTGAGGCATGACGCACGTCTCTCCCACATACGGTGACGGTTTAGCCCTGTAGTTTGCGGGCAACCAATTCGTTCACAGCTTTCGGGTTTGCTTTACCGCCTGTCGCCTTCATGACTTGGCCAACAAACCAGCCGGCAAGTTTGGGGTTTTCCTTGGCTTTGGCGACTTGGTGAGGGTTAGCAGCGATGATCTCGTCAACGGCTTTTTCAATAGCGCCCAAATCAGTAACCTGTTTCATGCCGCGTTCTTCAACAATGACGGCAGGATCGCCGCCGTCTGTGTAGACGATTTCAAACAGGTCTTTTGCGATCTTGCCGCTGATGTCACCCTTGCTAATCAAAGCAATCACGCCGCCCAGTTGCTCAGGGCTGACAGGACTTTCGGTGATGTCTTTGTCGTCTTTTTTGAGGCGCCCAAACAGTTCGTTGATCACCCAGTTCGCCGCAAGCTTTCCGTCTTGGCCCTCAGCAGTTTTTTCAAAAAATGCCGCATTTTCTGTATCAGCTGTCAGCACAGATGCATCATAATCGGACAGCCCGAAGTCACTGATAAACCGTGCCTTTTTGGCATCTGGTAACTCGGGTAAATTTGCGGCCAGATCGTTGACCCATGATTGCTCAATTTCGAGGGGGAGCAAGTCTGGATCAGGGAAATACCGGTAATCGTGCGCCTCTTCTTTAGAACGCATCGAGCGTGTTTCGCCTTTGTCTGGATCATAAAGACGAGTTTCTTGTGTAACACTACCGCCATCTTCGACGATTGCGATTTGGCGGCGTGCTTCATATTCGATCGCTTGCTGAATAAAACGCAGTGAGTTCATGTTCTTGATCTCACAACGGGTGCCAAGATGGTCAAAATCTTGGGTTTCCATGTATTTCTCGTACGCGCCGGGACGACATACAGAGACGTTTACATCTGCACGCAGGTTGCCGTTTTGCATGTTGCCGTCACATGTACCGAGGTAGCGCATAATCTGGCGCAGCTTACTGACGTAGGCAGCGGCTTCTTCGGGGCCGCGAATGTCGGGGCGGCTGACGATTTCCATCAGGGCCACACCTGTGCGATTAAGATCCACGAAACTCATATTTGGGTCCATGTCGTGGATTGATTTTCCGGCATCTTGTTCAAGGTGGATACGCTCGATGCGCACAACTCGTGCGGTGCCGTCACCGAGCTCGACCAGAACCTCACCTTCGCCCACAATAGGGTGGTAGAGTTGAGAAATTTGATAGCCTTGCGGCAGATCAGGGTAGAAATAGTTTTTGCGATCAAAAGCCGAGTAGAGATTGATATTGGCCCGCAAACCAAGGCCCGTGCGCACAGCTTGGGCGACACATTCTTCGTTAATGACCGGCAGCATACCCGGCATGCCCGCATCAACGAATGCAACGTTGGCGTTTGGCTCTGCGCCGAACTGTGTGGAGCTTGCAGAGAAAAGCTTTGCCTTTGTCGCGACCTGAGCGTGGACTTCTAGTCCAATCACCAGTTCCCAGTCATGTTTCGCGCCTGCGATCACTTTGGGTTTGGGGGCGGTGTGGCTCAGATCCAACATAGACGTATCCTCTTGGTTTTCGACAACGCTTCTAACGGTGCCCGTAACCAGGAGCAAGTGAGCACGGTCCAGTCAGCGATGGGTTTGTGTATTATTTCTAGCATTGGGCCGAGGTCCATTGGTTCGCAACCACGGCAGCGCCCTTAAGAATTGCTACCCAAGTATCCGCGTTATCATTTCTGTGGTGTCACTGCTTAGGTTGGGCGTTGACAGAATGCGCTTCATTTCAACGCGCATTTTCTTGCCGCGGGCGCTGTCCCACATGGCCCATGTTTCAAATGCGGAAGTCATCCGTGCTGTGGTCTGTGGGTTGATGCCATCCAGCGTAATAAGCCAATCGGCCAAAAGCGCATACCCGCTGCCATCCGCCGCATGAAACCCTGCAGTATTTGCGGCAAGTGCACCGAGTGTCGCGCGGAACCTATTGGGGTTCTTGACGTTAAATGCTTCATGTTCTGTGAGCAACCTAGCGACTTTGCTGGCGTCAGCAGGTGCTGCTTGGCCGATCTGAATGCCGAACCATTTGTCGATGACTAGCCGCTCTTGGGCCCACTGTTGGTAAAAGGCCTCAAGAGCTTTGGTGGCATGCTCGGTGCCAATAAGGCAGCCCAGTGCCGTGAGTTGGTTTGTCATCTTGTCGGCGTTGGCGTGCTGTTTTGCAGCCTCGGCACCGCCATCAAGACGCGTAATCAGCCCTAAGATACGACCACAAAGCGCGCGTTTGCCTGATTGCTCCGCATCCGGGCGGTAAGCTTGCGTAACTTGATGCTGCGCAAAGAGTCTTTGCAAGCTATCTTGCGCGGCCTCCGCAAATTGCTGGCTCAAAGTTTCGCGCGCATCATAAATTGCTTGTGGGTCCGGTATGTGCCCTTCGGATTTAATGTGCGTGGCGATGTCCATCGTGGAAGGTAACGCGCTGGCCAGTGCGCGAAACGCAGGCGCGCGGTCTTCGCTGCGAAGGCTTAAGCACCACGCATCGACGTAAGCATCGGACGGGGTTTTGATGCCGCGCGCCATGTCGCCAAGAGTGTTCAAGGCCAAGTTCCGGCCTGCTTCCCACGCGCTGAATGTGTCGCTGTCATGGGCCATCAGACGCAATAGGTCATTCTCGCTTTGACCTGCGTGCAAAATGATTGGCGCGGCAAAGCCACGGTTGAGCGAAAGGGTGAGGGCGTCGGGCGCGTCGTTGTTTTGTTGATCGCTGGCGGATGCGGTGCTGTCTTGCCAAACCGGTGTGGTGGTGCGGGTATCGATCATCCAGCTTTGTGCGGTTTCGTTCAGCATCAAGACATTGGTAGGCGACAGGTCGCGACCATCTGCATCAATCAACCCAACTGCTAAGGGGATCGGAAGTGCTTCTTTGTGCTGTTGCTGCGCAGAAGGGGGCGTTTCTTGGCGTGCTGTAAGCGTCAACTGACTGCCCTGCCATGATTGTTCTATGGTCACATGCGGCGTGCCCGATTGGTGCCACCAACGAGAGAAACCCGCCAGGCGCGGATCATTATCGCCAAAGCAGGCAAAGAAATCCTCAATCGTGACGGCCTGCCCATCGTGCCGTTCGAAATACTCAGTCAGGCCTTTGTAATAGTCCTCTTCGCCCAAGATCGTCATCAACATGCGGATGATCTCGGCGCCTTTTTCGTAGATTGTAGCCGTGTAGAAATTGTTGATCTCTACAAAACTATCAGGGCGGACTGCGTGGGACAGTGGGCCAGCGTCTTCGCGAAACTGCCTGCCGCGTAGGGCGTTTACGTCATTGATGCGAGCGACAGCAGGATCACGGGTGTCTGCAGTGAACTGCTGGTCCCTAAATACAGTAAGCCCTTCTTTTAGGCATAGCTGGAACCAGTCACGACAGGTGATCCGGTTGCCAGTCCAGTTGTGGAAATATTCATGGGCGATAATTGCCTCAATACGCTCAAAGTTGGCATCGGTTGCTGTTTCTGGGCTGGCCAACACCGCGGAGGAATTGAAGATGTTCAGCCCTTTATTTTCCATGGCGCCCATGTTGAAGTCATCGACGGCAACGATATTGAAGATATCCAGGTCATAGGCGCGCCCGTAAACACGCTCATCCCACATCATTGAGGCCTTCAGCGCCTCCATCCCAAATGCGCATTTGTCGATGTCATCTGCACGCACATAAATATTGAGCGCCACATCGCGGCCTTCGGATGTTGTGAAGCTGTCTGAATGTGCGATCAGATCACCGGCAACAAGTGCGAACAAATACGCGGGCTTTGGCCAGGGGTCGTGCCATTCGGCCCAACCGTCACCACTGTCTGTTGGGTTACCGTTTGATAATAGAACGGGCAGATCAGACATGATGCGAACGGTGAAGACCGACATAACGTCGGGCCGGTCTGGGTAATACGTGATACGGCGAAAGCCTTCGGCCTCACATTGCGTGCAAAACATTCCGTTGGACAAGTAAAGTCCTTCAAGCGCGGTGTTAGACTGTGGATCAATCTCGACTTCCGCTTCCCAGATAAACGGTGCGTCAGGCACATCCGCAGTAAGGCCATCGGGTGTGATGCTGACATCGACAGGTTGGCCATCAATGCGCGCCGATATCAGTTTCATGTGTTCGCCGTGTAGATGAAAGGCGCGGTCCGCACTTTCTGGGTTAGGGCGAAATGCTATTTTTGAGGTCACGCGTGTTGCCGTTGGATGCAACTGAAACGTCAGGTGTACGCTGTCCACAAGATACGCGGGAACTGTGTAGTCAGCCAAGTAAATGGTTTGGGGGCTTGCATCTTTCATGGGGTGTCCTTGCGCACAAATGTGTCAGCTACGTTGCCCTCAAACGTAGGCCGAGGCGTGATGCGGAGCAAGTCGATCCGACGTATTTGATAGACATTCATGCTTGTCCATATGTTCGCCCGCCTTACATCCCGCTGCGTGGACCAAATGATAAATATTTTGTGGCTCAAGCGTGATCTGCGCGTTGCCGAGAATCCCGCACTCGCTAAGGCGATGCAGGGTGACCATCCTGTTGTGCCTCTCTACATTGTGGAGAGGCAATACTGGCAGCTGCCCGATACTTCGGCGCGGCAATATGCATTTTTGCGAGAAACTCTGCACGAGCTTGCCAAAACACTAGCCGGGCTTGGCGCGCCGTTGATCTTGCGCGTTGCAGATGCGGTTCAGGCTCTTGATGAACTGTCAAAGACATATCAGATTAATCACATTTTTAGCACGGAAGAAACGGGAAACGCATGGACGTTTCGGCGGGACCAGCGGGTAGCTGCGTGGGCCAAACATACGGGTATTGCGTGGACGCAGGTGCCCCAGTTTGGTGTAGTCCGTGGCCTGCGCTCTCGGGATGGGTGGGCGGCCAGTCGAGAGAAATCTGTTCGGTTGGCTCAGATTGATTCCCCCGTTGCCATGCGGCCTCACGGTGTGGAAAGCCAGCGTATGCCAAGCCTTTCGGACCTCTCGTTAGTGGATGATTGCCCGGACCGACAGGCCGGTGGGCGCGGGTCAGCATTGTCGTTGCTCGGTGGGTTTTTGGCAGAGCGCGGCCAGTCTTACCGCGCTGCAATGTCATCACCGCTTGAAGGGGAGTGGGCCTGTTCACGGATGTCGCCGCATCTTGCGCTGGGCGCGCTTTCGGTCCGTGAGGCGGCCCATGCAGGACAGGCGCGGAGCCGTGAAGTGGCAGGTACTCGGTCAGGGTGGAGCAGTTCATTGCGCAGCTTTCAGAGCCGCTTGGCATGGCGCGATCATTTTATGCAAAAGCTCGAAGATGCACCTCGGTTTGAGTATCAGGCTATGCATTCGGCCTACGAAAACCTTAGGCCAAAACAGGTTGATGCTGACCGACTTCATGCATGGAAAACCGGACAAACGGGCATTCCATTTGTTGATGCTTGTATGCGGTATTTGATCCACACCGGTTGGCTGAATTTTCGGATGCGATCGATGTTGATGTCCGTCGCAAGTTACCACCTTTGGCTTGATTGGCGCAGCACGGGCCCGCATTTAGCGCAGATGTTCACAGATTATGAGCCGGGAATTCATTGGAGCCAGGTTCAGATGCAATCTGGCACGACCGGTATCAATACGGTGCGGATGTATAATCCGGTTAAACAGGGGATTGATCAGGATCCGAACGGAATATTTACACGCCGCTGGTGCCCTGAATTGGCACAGGTACCTGATCGCTTTTTGCACGAACCTTGGCGTTGGGACGGTGCGGGCACAGTTGTTGGCACGTTATATCCTGAACCCATAGTTGATTTGCCGCAAGCTGCGCGCTTTGCCCGCGACCAAGTGTGGTCAGTCCGCAAGGGCGCGGCCTTTCGCAATGAGGCGAAAACAATCGTCAAAAAGCACGCCAGCCGCAAATCAGACCGTGGATTTCAGCGCGATAAAGCCCCCAAAGATCCGGATACACGCCAAATGAGCTTTGATATTTGATATGCCAAAAATGCGAAAGAAATCTGACCTTCCCTCAAAATCATGTGCACAGTGTGGTTTGCCATTTAACTGGCGAAAAAAGTGGGAAAAAGTGTGGGATGAGGTCCGTTTTTGCTCAGATCGGTGTCGGCGCGATGCCAAGTCAAAACCACGTTCAGTGAAGTAAAACTTAATCGACAGTCAATATTTCTCGTTTGCGAAGGGGCCGTCAATCCATCAGGGTCCGGCCAACCCGAAATTCTAATGACTTGCCTAGGAGGGCACCTCATGACCGACACAAACCAAAACCGCTTGCAACGAGCAGGGCTGGATGTTGACGAAACACTGGCGATATTTCTTGAAACATCCGCCCTTCCGGGTACTGGCGTTGATGCCGATACATTCTGGGATGGTCTCGCAGGCCTGATCGCCGACATGGGCCCAAAGAATGCAGCGATTCTGGCCAAGCGCACAGACATCCAAGCAAAGCTCGATGCATACCATATTGAGCGCCGTGGAACGGACCATGATGCGCAAGCCTATCAGCAATTTTTGACAGAGATCGGCTATCTTGTACCAGAGGGCGATGATTTTGCGATTGAAACTGCGAATGTGGACCCTGAAATCGCAAGCATCGCGGGTCCTCAGTTGGTTGTGCCGATCAACAACGCACGCTTTGCGTTGAATGCCGCAAACGCGCGGTGGGGCAGCTTGTATGACGCATTCTATGGCACTGATGCCTTGGGCGACCTGCCTGCAGCGGGCGGCTATGATGAGGCGCGCGGATTGCGCGTTGTGGCAAAAGCCAAGGCACATCTTGATGTTGCAGTGCCACTTGCTACCGGCTCATGGTCAGATGTGACTGGTCTGAACGTTGAGGGTGGCGCGTTAAGCTGTGCGATCGCAGGTGGCGTAGTGGCTCTTGCGGATCCCGCGCAATTTGTAGGTCACAAGGACGGCTCACCGACTGAAATTCTGCTTGTGAAGAATGGCATGCACATTCGCATTGTGGTCGATGCAGAGCATCAGATCGGCAAGACTGATCCCGCAAACATTGCCGACGTCATTTTGGAATCTGCACTGTCGACCATCATGGACTGCGAAGATTCCGTGGCGGCCGTGGATGGTGTGGACAAAGCGCTGGTTTACAAAAACTGGCTCGGCTTGATGAAGGGCGATCTTCGCGAAGCTGTAAGCAAGGGCGGTAAGTCTTTCGACCGCGTATTGGCTGATGATCTGGAGTTCACAGCAAAAGACGGTACTGTGCTGACCTTGAAAGGGCGCGCGTTGATGTTGGTGCGCAACGTTGGCCACTTGATGACTACGCCCGCGGTACGGGATGCCAACGGCAGCGAGATTGGTGAAGGCTTGCTTGATGCGATGTGCACCACGCTGATCGCGATGCATGATCTAAAGCGTGGGGGCGGTAACTCGCTGCACGGCTCGGTTTATGTTGTGAAACCTAAAATGCACGGACCCGCGGAAGTTGCTTTTGCAGACGAGATTTTCACCCGCGTCGAAAGCATCTTGGAGCTGCCGCAAAACACGGTGAAGCTTGGCATTATGGATGAAGAGCGCCGTACATCAGTGAACCTGAAGGAATGTATCCGTGCTGCAAAATCCCGGGTGGCGTTTATCAACACTGGCTTCTTGGACCGTACGGGTGATGAAATTCACACATCTATGGAAGCAGGCCCGTTCATGATGAAGGGCGATATGAAAGCTACCCCGTGGATCGCGTCTTATGAAGATCGCAACGTGGATATCGGTTTGGCTTGTGGCCTGCAGGGTAAAGCGCAGATTGGCAAAGGTATGTGGGCGATGCCGGATCGCATGGCAGACATGATGGATGCCAAGATCGGTCACCCAAAATCAGGTGCAAACTGCGCTTGGGTTCCATCTCCAACGGCTGCGACGTTGCACGCGACGCACTACCACCACGTAGATGTTTTTGCGGTGCAAGTTGATCTGAAAGCTGGCGGTGCGCGCGGCACATTAGCTGATCTGTTGACCATTCCAGTGGCTGACAGCACCCAATGGAGCGCAGAGCAAATTCAGCAGGAGATCGAAAACAACGCCCAAGGTATTTTGGGATATGTTGTGCGGTGGGTCGATCAAGGCGTTGGGTGTTCAAAAGTGCCAGACATTAATGACGTGGGCCTGATGGAAGACCGTGCAACATGCCGTATTTCCAGCCAAGCGCTTGCAAACTGGTTGCATCACGGCGTTGTAAGCCGTGACCGCGTCATGGATGCGCTGCGCAAAATGGCGGCTGTGGTTGACGGACAAAACGCAAATGATGCGTCCTATATCCCGATGGCACCCGACTTTGATGGTGTTGCTTTCAACGCTGCATGCGAGCTGGTATTTGAAGGAACGAAACAGCCATCCGGCTACACAGAGCCGGTTCTCCACGCGCGCCGTCTCGATCTTAAAGAAACTCAATAAAAGAACAGGAGCCTGACAAATGGCTGAGATTTCAATTCGTAAAGCACGTCAAATCATCAAAGGCACTTTTGCCAAGGGCCGCGAGATGGAGCTGAAGCCGCTTTCTGTCATCGTTTTGGATGCTGGCGGTCACGTCAAAGCGTTCGAGCGTGAAGATGGTGCGGCACCAGGTCGTTTTGCCATCGCGCAGGGCAAAGCCTACGGCGCTGTCATGCTTGGCATGGCAGGCACAGCTCAGATGGCGCGTGCAGAACAGCAGGCGTATTTCATGGCCGCGGTTAACGGTGTTTACGGCGGTCAGGTTGTTCCTGTTCCGGGCGGCGTTTTGGTGCGCGACAAAAAAGGCGCCGTTATTGGTGCTGTTGGTGTCACAGGCGATACATCTGACAATGATGCAGAGGCCGCATTGGCAGGCCTTGCGCTGGCGCAGCTCGAGGGCGAAATCTAACGCACATCGAAGGGGCCAAGCCCCATATGACGTAAAATGAAATGAGCGTGCAGGCAGAGGTGCTTGTGCGTTCATTATCTTTCGCTTTGCGGTTTTGTAACTAAAGTAAACGTACGCATCAACGAGAGGGATTCTATGCAACGTCCAGTGATTGGGGTTATCGGTAACTCGTATCTGATCAATGATCAGTATCCTGCACATGCGGCGGGCGCGATGACTTGCGAAGCTGTTGCCCGTGTGTCTGTTGGCTTGCCGTTGATTGTCCCATCTGATCCGGAGCACGTCACTGTCGATGACCTGATGGCGACCTGCGACGGCTTTGTGTTCACCGGTGGGCGGCCCAACGTGCACCCGGAAGAATACGGTGAGGCGGAAACACCTGCCCATGGCACTTTTGACAGATGTCGTGACCGGATTGCTTTGCCGCTTATTCGGGCGTGTGTTGAAGCAGGCCTGCCGATCTTGGGGATTTGCCGTGGGTTTCAGGAAGTAAACGTGGCCATGGGCGGCACGCTTCACCCTGAGATCCGTGATCTGGAGGGGCGCGATAACCACCGAATGCCGCCTGACGGTTCTCTCGAAGAAAAGTTTGCGATGCGCCACGAAGTGACGTTCACGGAAGGTGGCCCGTTTGCAAAGCTGATGGGGCGGGCCAAGGTCATGACCAATTCGTTGCACGGGCAGGGGATCAAAACCGCGGGTGACAGGATTGTCGTTGATGGTTGGGCGCCTGATGGAACGCCGGAGGCCACTTATATCAAAGATGCCAGGGGCTTTACGTTGTCAGTTCAATGGCATCCGGAATATCAAGCGGACAAAGACGCAGTTTCGAAGCCTTTGTTTGCAGCGTTTGGGGATGCGGCACGCGCATACCGCGCAGAGCGTTAGGAATTAACGACTTAGCTCCATCACAAAATTGGTCATCCCCACCCCACGCTTTTCCACCCGTTGCGGGGTGATTTCGCGCCAGCCGTGGTGCAAAAAGAATGGCCGCGATAAGTGGCTTGCCTCAGTATAAAGTGGACCTTTTGTTTGCAGTAAGACGCTTTCGTAAAGCACTGTGGCCACACCTTGGCGGTGATGGTCGGGGGCTACAAAGAGCAAATCCAGATAGCCGTCCTGTAATACTGTTATGAAACCAACGATCTGGTCCGTGACTGCCATTAGGGCGCACGGGGCTTGAAGTGCGTGTGCGAATCCCAGAGGCATTTCTTTGAATGGCGCCCAAGCGTGCCGTTGCGGTGCAGAATAAGCAGGCTGCGCGCCTTCGTGAACGGCGTGATAAAACACGTCGTAACACGCTGCGGCGTCCGTATCTTGGATATTTTTGATCTTAATCACGGCGTCTTTCAGAAAGATTTTGGCAGTCTAAATCGTACGTAACTGGGCCCTTAGGAGTTTAACAAATAGCCGCTGGTGCACTAATTTGACACATCACAGCACTGTTAGCGCGCACATCTCTTGCGCAATATTATTTCAATGGGTAGTGCCAAATGGACTCAGCGTATTAGGTTAGGGTCATAAATCTTACTGAAGGGAAACGCACCAGATGATAATTGGCGCACCAAAAGAAACTTTTGAGGGCGAAGCCCGGGTCGCAATGACGCCCGATAGCGCGCTCCAGTTGCAGAAACTTGGGCATTCGTGCGTGATCGAGACGGGGGCCGGCGCAGCTGCGGGGTTCTCTGACGACGCGTATGCGACTGCAGGTGTCGAGGTGGTGAAAACCGCAGCGGCGCTGTGGAAAGCTGCCGACGTGATCGTCAAGGTACGTCCGCCCTCTGATACAGAAGCCAAACGATTGAGCGCGGAAAAAACGCTGATCTCGTTCTTCTATCCGGCAGCAAACGAAAAGTTGATGAAGAGCTTGGCCAAGAAAGGCTCAAGCGTCATCGCCATGGATATGGTGCCGCGCATCAGCCGCGCGCAGAAAATGGACGCGCTCAGTTCAATGGCCAACATCGCAGGCTACCGCGCGGTTATTGAAGCGGGTAACAACTTTGGCCGATTTTTCACAGGTCAGGTCACGGCTGCTGGTAAAGTGCCGCCCGCAAAAGTCTTAGTTGTGGGCGCAGGTGTTGCAGGTTTGGCCGCGATCGGGACGTCCACTTCGCTTGGCGCCATTACTTACGCGTTCGACGTGCGCCCCGAAGTGGCAGAGCAGATCGAGAGCATGGGCGCTGAGTTTGTCTTCCTTGAATTCGACGACAGCGAATTGCCCGATGGCGCAGAAACAGGCGGTTACGCGCCGCCCTCATCGCCCGAATTCCAAGTAAAGCAGCTTGAGAAGTTCCGCGAGATCGCTCCTGATATCGACATCGTTATTACGACTGCTCTGATCCCCAACCGCGCGGCGCCACTTTTGTGGACTAAAGACATGGTTGAGATGATGAAGCCCGGGTCTGTCATTGTTGACTTGGCGGCAGAGAAGGGCGGCAACTGTGAGTTGACCGTCATGGACGAGAAGATCGTTTCCGACAACGGCGTAATCATCATTGGCTACACGGATTTCCCAAGCCAAATGGCTGCTCAATCTTCGACGCTTTATTCAACGAACATCCGCCACATGCTGACGGATCTCACCCCTGAAAAAGACGGTGTGATTGTTCATGATATGGACGACGATGTGATCCGCGGTGCAACTGTTGCTCACGCAAGTGAGGTCACGTTCCCGCCGCCCCCACCAAAAGTGGCCGCGATTGCGGTTCAAAAGAAAGAACCGATCAAAGAGCTTACTGCGGACGAAAAACGCGCGCTTGAGACCGAAGCGTTTAAAAAGCAAACCAAAACCCAGGTTGGCCTTTTGGCTGCCGGTGGTGCTTTGCTATTGGCGATTGGTCTTGTCGCGCCAGCCAGCTTTATGCAGCACTTCATTGTGTTTGTGCTTTCGGTCTTTGTGGGCTTCCAAGTGATCTGGAATGTATCGCACTCGCTTCACACGCCGCTCATGGCGGTGACCAATGCGATTTCGTCGATCATCATCTTGGGCGCTTTGACGCAAATAGGATCGACGTCTGGCATCGTTGTGGTGCTTGGTGCGCTGGCGGTCTTTATGACTGGCATTAATATTTTTGGCGGGTTCCTCGTCACACGGCGCATGCTTGCCATGTTCCAGAAATCTTAAGAGGGTTAGAGACATGGAATATGGTTTCACAACAGCGGCATACGTCGTCGCGGCCGTTTTGTTCATCCTCAGCCTTGGGGGACTATCGGGTCAAGAAAGCGCCAAGCGCGCGGTATGGTATGGCATCGTCGGCATGGCGCTTGCGGTCTTTGCAACGCTCATCGGGCCGGGGTCAGGCTACTGGGCGCTGTCGATCATTTTGATCGCAGCAGGTGGCGCGATTGGCTATCAACTCGCAACCAAAGTGCAAATGACACAGATGCCCGAATTGGTTGCTGCAATGCACAGCCTTGTTGGTCTGGCTGCGGTATTCGTGGGCTTTAACGCCGATATTGAACTGACCCGCGTCTTGGCAATGGATTACACCGCTAAAAAAGGCCTTGAG
The DNA here is from genome assembly GCF_965655635.1 of Nereida sp. Classification (NCBI taxonomy): domain Bacteria; kingdom Pseudomonadati; phylum Pseudomonadota; class Alphaproteobacteria; order Rhodobacterales; family Roseobacteraceae; genus Nereida; species Nereida sp. The sequence continues at coordinate 2,240 of NZ_CBFHHE010000031.1, read as the reverse complement.
GGTTTTGCAGCGCTTTTGGCCAAAAAGTCATCTGTCGAGGTCTCAATCTTACGTGTTGAGTTGGTCTTGGGCATCTTCATTGGGGCAGTGACGTTCACAGGCTCGGTCATTGCTTACGGCAAGCTTGCGGGGCGGGTGGATACATCCGCGACCAAATTGCCCGGGGGGCACATGTTGAATGCGGGTGCTGCGTCGCTGTCTGTGCTGTTCGCGATCATGTATTTCAACGGTGGCGGCATGTTCATGTTGGTGCTGGTGACGTTGCTGGCGCTTTTCATCGGCTATCACTTGATCATGGGTATTGGCGGTGCTGACATGCCGGTCGTTGTTTCAATGCTCAACTCCTATTCAGGTTGGGCAGCTGCCGCGATTGGCTTCTCACTTGGCAATGACCTCTTGATCGTTGTGGGTGCGCTTGTTGGCTCGTCTGGTGCGATCTTGTCTTACATCATGTGCAAAGCGATGAACCGTAGCTTTATCTCGGTCATCTTGGGCGGCTTCGGTGGCCCCGCAGGTGAGCAGATGGCAGTCGAAGGTGAGCAAATCGCAATTGAGGCCGACGGTGTAGCGGCTGCATTGAACGACGCAGACAGTATCGTGATCATCCCAGGCTACGGTATGGCAGTTGCGCAGGCCCAACAAACGGTCAGCGAGTTGGTGCGTAAGTTGCGCGCCAAAGGCAAGAACGTTCGCTTTGCGATCCACCCTGTGGCGGGCCGTTTGCCCGGGCATATGAACGTCCTCTTGGCTGAAGCCAAAGTGCCTTACGACATCGTTTTGGAAATGGATGAAATCAACGACGACTTCCCTGAAACAGATGTTGCGATCGTGATCGGCTCAAACGATATCGTCAATCCGGCGGCGCAAGACGACCCCAACAGCCCAATCGCAGGCATGCCTGTGTTGGAATGCTGGAAAGCCAAACAAGTGGTTGTCAGCAAGCGCGGGCAGGGCACTGGTTATTCTGGTATCGAAAATCCGCTCTTCTTCAAAGAAAACACACGGATGTTCTACGGTGACGCCAAGCAATCCTTGGATAAACTGTTGCCAATGATCGACTGATCTTTGAACGATTTAAAATGACAAAAGCCGCGTTCCGCCATTTGGAGCGCGGCTTTTTCTTTGCCCACGGGAGGCCGCAAAACGTTCCGATATGCCAAAGTGCATACATTCGTAGACTGAGATTGTTGAAAATAAAGGGGTTTTTCTGTTTGCGAACAGGCGCAATCCTCCTACGTTGACTAGCAACTAACTAGGACAGACCCAATGGCCCCGATCACCGACCACCAATTGCGCTATGATTTGGCCAATGAACTTCACGCGCGCCCTTTTCCATCGCTTGATGCGCCGTGCACGGCTGTGTTTCTGGCAATCAAGCAGCCGGCCAATGCTGTTGCACGGGACCGAAGTGCCGACAGGGCCCATCTTGTGGATTTGCTTGATCGGTACGGTGCAGCACACCCGCCCCCAGATGCGACGCATTTTTACGGCCAGATTGGTCGCTTCACTCTGAAGTGGGAGCAGCATACGGAATTTGTGACCTACACGGTTTTTGAGGAAAGCGACCGGGGCAATGCGTTTGATCCTGTTGCATTCGATGTGTTTCCCAATGATTGGCTGGATGCAGCCCCCGGTGTGCGGCTGACTTCGGCTCTTTTTCACATAGCGCCTCGTCCTGCTGATGATGTTATCGTCAAAAACCTGCAGGATTGGTTTGTCCCCGAAAGCCTTGCGGTCAGCCGCGTGCTCGATGACGCAGCAATTATTGCGGGTGATTTCCGGATCGATCCGGCGGGGCACATGCGGTTCGCGATTTTTGCGGATGATGATACGGGCAGCCGCCGAATTGGCCGTGTCGTGCAACGCCTGTGCGAGATTGAGATGTATAAATCGGCCTCCATGCTGGGGCTGGCACGAGTCAAACAGTTGGGTGCACGTATGGGCGCTTTGGAGGCGGATCTGTCTTCGATGGTCGGTGCGATGACCGATGCGAATGTGGATGCGGACACCACATTGCAGCAGCTTTTGACGATTTCAGCAGAGCTGGAAAATATGATCGCTAAGTCAACATTTCGCTTTGGTGCGACGGGCGCCTATGAAGCAATCGTAAACCAGCGGATTGATGTGCTACGTGAAGAACGTTTTAGTGGTCGCCAGACATTTGCGGAGTTCATGATGCGCCGCTTTGACCCTGCGATGCGCACGGTCAAATCCACCGAAGCACGTCTACAGGCAATGGC
>NZ_CBFHHE010000030.1:21782-22892 GCF_965655635.1 Nereida sp. | reverse complement strand
CTTGGCGTTGTTGCCGCGACTTCGATGGGCCTTATGGGGACCACAGCGATGGCGGACTGCGGCGATGTATCCATTACTGAGATGGATTGGGCGTCATCGGCAGTTGTGACATCTGTGTCAAAATTCCTGATGGAGCAGGGTTACGGCTGTAACGTAACTGTTGTGCCGTCCTCTACTGTGCCTGCGCTGACATCTGTTGCTGAAACGGGCGAGCCAGACATTGTCACCGAAACTTGGGTCAACTCAACACCTGTTTACGAAGAGCTCGTATCATCAGGTAAGCTGGTCGAAGTTGCTGATGTTCTGTCAGACGGTGGCGTTGAGGGCTGGTGGATCCCGCAGTATCTTGCGGATGCCCACCCAGAGCTGCTGACCCTTGAAGGCGTTATGGCGAACCCTGAGTTGGTCGGTGCACGTTTCCACGACTGTCCATCAGGTTGGGCGTGCGACATCATCAACAACAACAACATCAAAGCGGTCAACCTTGAGGGTAGCGGCATTGAGCGCTTCCAGCACGGGTCAGGTGAAACGCTTGCTACTGCAATTGCTGCTGCATACTCCGAGCAAGAGCCATGGTTTGGTTACTATTGGGCACCAACATCTGTGCTTGGTAAATATCCGATGGTCCGCGTTGACGTAGGTGCGCATGATCCAGAAGCGCACGCGTGTAACGGTACACCGGACTGTGCGACACCAACACTTTCTGCATACCCGACAGCTAAAGTGAAAACTGCTGTCTCCGGCACATTGACTGAGCGTGAGCCAGAGGTCGTTGAGTTGATGAGCAACGTAAGCTTCACGAACGCGCAGATGGGTGAAGTTCTGGCGTGGCAAGCGGACAATAACGCAAGCTACGACGAAGCCGCAGTTTACTTCCTGACGAACAACAAAGACGTCTGGGGTAACTGGCTGAACGCAGAAGCAAAAGAAAAGCTTTCCGCACTGCTTCAGTAAGCGTTAAGGTCGACAAAGCAGCGCCCGCCGATTTGCGCGGGCGTTGCTATTTGAAGGATCCGCTCTTTTTGAGAGCAAGAGGTCTGTAACAGGGAACGGGAAAACATGGCATTTTATGATTGGGTCTTTGACGGGCTCGGGCTCCGGGAATGGTGC
>NZ_CBFHHE010000030.1:0-21682 GCF_965655635.1 Nereida sp. | reverse complement strand
GTGCCTATTGGCATTGCGATGTCGAAGTCCGACACGATGCAGCGGGCGTCTATTCCGGTGCTTGATCTGCTGCAAACCTTGCCATCGTTCGTTTATCTTATCCCGCTGATCTTCTTGTTCTCGGTCACCGAATCTAAGCTGTACGGTATCGCGATCATCCTCTATGCGATCGTGCCGATCATCCGTTTGACTGATTTGGGCATCCGACTTGTGGACAAAGACGTGATTGAAGCTGCCGACGCGTTTGGCATGACCAACCGTCAGAAACTCATCAAAGTGCAACTTCCATTGGCGCTGCCCAACATTATGGCCGGGGTGAACCAGACCATTATGATGAGCCTTGCGATGGTTGTGATTGCGTCACTTGTGTCTGCGCCTGGCCTTGGTGTGCTTGTGCTGCGCGGTATCCGTAACCTTGAATTGGGTGTGGGTATTGTTGCGGGTATCGGCATTGTGCTGTTGGCGGTCATTCTTGATCGCACCTCAAAAGCTGCCCTGTCCCGCGTGGACATGGGTCGCAATCAAAACTGATCTGGAGCAGGACACATGACACAAGAACCAAAAGTCCGGCTGCGCGGAGTGTATAAAATTTTCGGCTCTGAGCCGGAAGCAATGATGCCCCACGTTCATGGCGGCATAGGTAAAGAAGAGCTGCTTGCCGAGCACAAACATGTTCTTGGCCTGCAAGATATCAACGTCGATATGCAGGCCGGTGAAATCACAGTTGTGATGGGCTTGTCTGGCTCGGGTAAATCTACGCTAATCCGTCACCTAAACCGTTTGATTGAACCCACCGCGGGCGAAATCTTGATCGACGGCGATGACGTGATGAAGCAGTCTGAAAGTGGTCTGCGCGCCCTTCGCCAAGAGCGGATGTCGATGGTGTTTCAGAAGTTCGCCCTTCTCCCGCACCGGACCGTTTTGCAGAACGCTGCCATGTCGCTCAACGTCCGCGGTATGGATGTTGAGACCCAAGAGAAAGAGGCCGCCAAGTGGTTGGACCGCGTGGGCTTGGGCGGCTATGAAAACCGCTATCCATCACAGCTTTCTGGTGGGATGCAGCAGCGTGTGGGGATCGCCCGTGCGTTGACCGCGAACACTGATATCATGTTGATGGATGAGGCTTTCTCTGCGCTTGATCCACTGATCCGCACGGACATGCAGAACCTGCTGTTGGAGCTGCAAGCAGAACTTCAAAAGACCATCATTTTTATCACGCATGACCTTGATGAAGCGCTTAAGCTAGCTGATCACTTGGTGATCCTGAAAGACGGCGCCGTAGTACAGCAGGGTGAGCCGCAGGGTATTCTGCTTAACCCTGCTGACCCCTACATTGAGGACTTTGTCTCGGATATTAACCGCGCGCGTGTGTTGCGTGTGAAATCTGTGATGGGCGCATTGTCTGCCAAGAAGTTCTCAGGCGATGTACAGCTGACGGACAACCTTGAAAGTCTGATCGCGTTGTCTGAGGGGGATACGTCCAACATTTACCGTGTTCTCGATGGCGAGATCCCGGTAGGTCAGCTTGATATGCGGGACCTTGTTAAGGCGCTAGTGCCCCGGATTTCATCGGCCGCGTAAATTCTGCGTGCAGATAGACAAAAACAACAGCCGCGAAGGGGAGACCTTTCGCGGCTTTTTGATTGTCGAATAGGGGAAGCGGTTTAGCGAAGTCGGATTAGGCGCCGTGATGAAGCACACAATTAATGGCATCAATCGCGCGATTGTCTGACAGCGAGTAATAGATTGCTTTACCTGAACGCCGTGTCCGGACCATGCCTTCGGCGCGTAAACGGCCCAACTGCTGGCTGACAGCGGATTGACGAATGCCAAGCAACTCTTCCAGATCTCCAACAGATTTCTCACCGTTTGCCAAATGACACATGATCATCAACCGTCCAGCATGCCCGAGCGTTTTGAGATACTGCGCAGTATCTTCTGCCAGTGGGGCAGTGCGTTGCGCGATGCTGATGGTTTCGTCTCTCAAAGTGTAAATCCTTAATTACAAATCAACTGTAATCTAGAGTTTACACTAATAGCAATGGGAAACTTCCGTAGCGTTACTCTGCGCTGTTTTCCGCTTTACGACTGACCACGCCTCCAGCCCAAAAACACGAAGAAACACAACACCATTAGGGCTGCGGACAGTGCAAATGCAGCCCCCGGCAGATAAATGCCAACGTCATCTGTGAAGTGATAAAAGAGCCACGTTAGGACCAGTGGTGCCAAGATCATTGCCAAGGACTTGGCTGAGGCTATGACGCCTTGCAGCTCTCCTTGCTGATCTGCGCCTGCCGCGCTGCTCATCAACCCTTGAAGTGCGGGTGTCACAACGGCACCAAAGGCGGTCACGGGAGTGAAGGCCAGCACCAGCCATCCCAGACTGACGCTTGATAGGAACACAAACGCCAGCCCATTGAAGATAAAGCCGTAGGTGATTGTATTTACCTCGCCAAATTTTGGGATGACCCAGCGGATCAGAAATCCTTGGACGATGACCATCGAAATCCCGAACGACGCCAGTGAAACGCCCACCATTGAAGGTGCCCATCCAAACCGTTCTTGGGTGAAATAAGCCCATGTGGCGGGGTAGACGATAAAGGCAAACTCATAAACGAAAAAGAGTGTGAGTAGCGCTGCGACTCCCTTCAGTTTGCTGATCTGTAATAGCGCCCCAAGCGGGTTTGCGCGTCGCCAATCAAGGGGGCGGCGTATCGCATCCGTCACTGTCTCGGGCAACACAAAATAGCCCAGAACAAGGTTCATCGCAGCAAGGCTTGCGGCGGCATAAAACGGTGCGCGGGTTCCGAATTCAGCCAGCAGTCCGCCTATTGCCGGGCCCAACACAAAGCCGATACCAAAGGCGGCGCCGATCAGCCCAAAGTTGGCAGATTTTTTCTCTGGTGCGGAAATGTCGGCAATGAATGCGGCCGCTGTAGATTGGGTCGCGGCGGTGATCCCACTCACAACGCGGGTTAAAAACAGCAACCAAATGGTGCCAGCAAGCGCCATCACCAAATAGTCCACTGCCATGACGACAAGTGAGATTAATAGAACTGGCCTTCGGCCAAAACGGTCGGACAGTGATCCCAAAACTGGCCCAAAAACAAACTGCATCACCGCAAACGTTGTGGCCAAAATACCGCCCCAAATCGCGGCTGTTCCCAAAGTGCCGCCACTTACTTCGCGGATGAGGTCAGGCATTACTGGCAAGATTAGGCCAATCCCCATTGCGTCAAGCGTCAGCGTGATCAATATGAAAACAAAGGGTAGGCGTGTGCTTTTGATTGGCTGCTGCGCAGTTTCTGGGGTGTTCATATGTGGCCTATGTTTTTTAGAAATTGCGTGATCACTTCTGCATAGGCTTCGGGCGCTTCAACGCAAGGTAAATGACCGACACGCCGCATCAAATGAAATTTCGATCCAGGAATGACATCAAGTGTTTCGCGGACCAAGTCCGGCGGGGTTACTTGATCTTCTGAACCGGCGATCCCCAAGGTTGGCAATCGCAAACCGCTTGTTGGGGTGTAGAAATCCGTGCCCTTGATTGCATGACAGCAGCCAAGGTAGCCCTCTAAAGGGGTCGACAAAAGCATGTGGCGAAAATTGCAGGTCTGATTGAACATCGCGTAATCGCGGCTGAACCATTTCTGCAAAATACTGTCTGCGGAACTGCGTAACCCGTACGTGCGATACGCATCAATCTGGTCCTGCCAGTGATCAGCGTTTCCAATTTTTGCCGCCGTGTTAGACAGGATCAGCCCGCGTACAAGATCAAGCCGCTTGACCGCCAGCCCTTGTGCAATCATCCCGCCGATAGACGTTCCAAGCACCACTGCATCCCGCGGAAGTAGATGATCCAAAGCCGCTTCAATGTCGCTGATCAACTGGCCCATTGAGTAGGGGGCATCGGGTGAGCTTGAGCGGCCATGCCCGCGAATATCGCATCTGATTATTCGCAAGTTGGGGGGTAAATGCGGCAACAACTCATCCCAGATGCCCATATGTGTTCCAAGCCCGTGCAGCAGCACTAATGGCGCGCCTTCACCTTGTGATTTGCAGAAAATTTGCTGGCCCTGTGGGCGATCGATGATGTGTTCGCTCACGGATGTCAGTCCAGCGTTTCAAGCGCGCGCGCAAACATTGGTGCGTCCACATTGCCGCCACTTGCAGTGGCAATAATGGTATCGCCCAGACCCTTATTATGAAAAAGCGCTGCTGCTAACGCGATCGCACCGCCTGGCTCCAGAACGACTTTTAGGTGGGTAAATGCCAATGCCATTGTTCTCAGGCACATCTCATCGCTTACAGTAATGCCGCCGTGCAGCAGGCGGCTCATAATGGGAAACGTCATCGCGCCCGGACAGGGGCTGATGATGGCGTCACAAATACTGCCGGTGGTCGACGGGTTGCTCAGTCTCTTGCCCGCTGCAAGTGAGCGGATCACATCGTCAAAGCCAACCGGCTCAACGGGGCGGACACGCATTTTTGGTGCGTCAGCCTCAAGCGCGAGGGCGATGCCACTCACGAATCCGCCGCCGCCGCAGCAAACCAGAACATCTGCATCATCAATGCCTGCCTCTTTTGCTTGCGCAGCAATTTCCAACCCGCATGTGCCTTGGCCGGCTATAACATCGGCGTTATCAAATGGCTTGATCAGAGTGAGTTTACGCTGCGCAGCAATTTGCGCACCAATTTGATCCCGATCTTCAGATTCACGATTGTAAGCAATAACTTCGGCGCCAAGCGCCTTGGTATTATTGATCTTAGTGAGCGGTGCATCCGAGGGCATAATAATCACTGCAGGTAGCCCAAAATGCTGCGCAGCATTTGCGACAGCTTGGGCGTGGTTCCCACTTGAATATGCAAGCACACCTTTGGTGTTTCTCGGCAGTGCACTTATGGCAGCCCAGCCACCACGAAATTTGAATGACCCCGTGTGCTGCAGGTTCTCAGCTTTCAAAAAAACGCGCTTGCCCGCAATTTTGTCGAGGGCAGGTGAATTGAGCAGCGGCGTGCGGCGCACATGCCCTTCAAGTCTTTTGTCCGCTGCGCGAATTTCATCAATGTTCATAAACAATCCAACCATTTGTTCAGGGTCTGCACAGCCGCTGGTTCATCCAAAAATGGCACATGACCGCGGTCTTCAATGATGGCGTGCATCATATCGGGGCGTTTTGCCAGCATCTTGTCGAGGGTGGCTTGAGTAAACAGGTCTGAGTTTTCGCCCTTAATTGTGCAAATTGGTAAATCTGCCAGCGCATTAAAGAGGGGCCACAGATCGGGAAGGGGCGTATTAGGGGGCGGTACAATGGTTTCCGACAGGCGCGGGTCATAGTTGATTTTTAAACCATCGGGAGTTTGGCGATAATGCGTGTGCACTTCTTCGTGCCAACGGCTGGCTGGCACATTCGCAAAGCCCACCATCAACTGCGCACGCATGTTGGCCGCCTCAGAGTAGGTTTGTGCAGCAGGATTGCGCCCTACATACGCACGGATTGCGTCCATGCCAGTTTGGGAAATCTCGGGCCCGATATCGTTAAGCGCGACACCGGTGAGGCGGCTTTTGTGTGTCGCGGCAAGCGCCATGGCGATTAGCCCGCCGCGTGATGCCCCTAGGATTGCGGCGGAGTCGACTCCGAGGTGATCCAGCAGGTCCAACGCGTCTTGGGCTTCGTGTACGATTGAATATGTGGCAGGGTCGGCCCAATCAGATTTGCCCCGCCCGCGGTAGTCCATAGTTATGATCCGCACATCGCCGCGTTGGCGCAAATGGGGGATGACGTACTGAAAATCGTCACTGTTACGGGTCAGCCCCGACAAGAGCAAAAGGGGCGTGCCGCTGCCCTCGTCAGTATAATAAAGGTTGGTGCGGTCAACTGCTGCGAAAATTGGCACTAGAGATACTCGGTAATTTTGGTCAGGTCTTTCTCGATAATTTTTGGCTCCCCGTAGAGCCGGTCCACAGGGTCTCCCGCGCGGTTCACCCAGACGGTGCGCCAGCCGTAGTGCGCCGCACCCGCCGCGTCCCAGCCGTTTGACGACATGAACAGCACCTTATCTTTTGGTGCAGTTACCATGTCATAAACACGCGTGTCGGGCTTGAAGACGCCGATGTCATCAATGCTCCAGACATTTGTAAACGCATGGCTTAGCCCAGCGGACCCGATTGCAGCATTCAACATGTCGTGGGTGCCGTTGGACAAAATGCTGCAAGATATACCGCGCGCAGATAGATCGCGCAGCACAGTTGCAACTTCATCGTAGGCATCAAGGTGACGGTAAAGGTCCAGCAATCGTTGGCGCAGATTTGAGTCAGAAATTCCTTGTGCCTCAAGGGCCCAGTCGAGTGCGTCTTGCGTAATCTGCCAGAAATTAGCGTGTTCTTTGGCGATTGTGCGCAGCCAAGTGTAGTTCAGTTGTTTGGCGCGCCAGTCTGTCGCAAGTTGTTGCCAGCATTCAGCTATTGCGTGGTTTTCGGGCTGTGATGCTGCTCGGCGCGCGGCCGAGGCCACATCAAACAACGTACCGTAAGCATCGAAAACACAGGTGGTGATGGGCATTGCCTTGGCTCCTTCAACGTACAAAGCCAGAGTGCCCATCCGCCCGCCAGCGTCAAGCGTGTCTGTGACGCGCTCCGTCGTGTGCTAGAGGTTTTCGGACTGCGGCATTCCAAGAACATGGTAGCCGCCATCCACACGGATGATCTCGCCGGTTGTGCATGCGCCCGCATCAGACGCCAAATACACAGCTGTGCCGCCAACAGCCTCTAGGGTTGCGTTTGAGCGCAGCGGTGCGTTTGTCTCGGTCTGCCGGAAGGTCTTGCGCGCGCCGCCGATCGCAGCACCTGCCAAAGTTTTCATCGGGCCGGGGCTGATTGCGTTTACGCGAATACCGTCTGGGCCAAGGTCATTGGCAAGATAGCGCGTTGCACTTTCAAGGGCGGCTTTGGCAACGCCCATCACGTTATAGAAAGGTGTGACGCGGTTGCTGCCTTGGTACGTTAGGGTCAGTACTGTGCCCCCGTTTGTCATCAATGAAGACGCGCGTTTCGCGCAATCAATCAGGGAATAACAGCTGATTGCCATGGAGTTCTTGAAGTTGTCCCGTGAGGTATCCGAGATGCGGCCCGTCAGCTCATTTTTGTCGGAATAAGCAATGGCGTGCACCAAAAAGTCGATGGTGCCCCACTTGTCTTTGAGCGTTTCAAATGCTGCGTCCATTGAGGCGTCATCGGTGACGTCCACATCGACCATAATGTCCGAACCAACGCTTTCAGCCAGTGGCGCCAGACGCTTGCCGAAAGCTTCGCCTTGGTAGGAGAATGCCAATTCGGCGCCTGCGCGGTGCATTTCGCGAGCAATGCCCCAAGCGATTGAGCGCTCATTCGCGACACCCATGATTAGGCCGCGTTTACCTTGCAATGGATTGGTCATTTTTCTTCCTCATATACTTACGACGTAAGTGACCCGTTTGGCCGCTTAGGTCAAGTTGACGCGGGGTTTTATGAAGAAGGGTTCGATGTGCGAGCAGCAGTTGAAGCACCCGCACATCTGGTTCGTAGGGATTTAGTCTTGGAACTTGCTCAACAGCATTGAGCCGTTTGTCCCGCCAAAGCCGAATGAGTTTGTCATGACTGTATCAAGGCCGGCGTTGTCGACGCGAGCGGTTGCAATCTCTGCAGGGTCGAGTGCCGGATCAAGGGTTTCGACGTTGATTGATGGCGCGATAAAGTCGTCTTTCAGCATCAACAGGCAGTAGATTGCTTCTTGTGCGCCGGTTGCCCCTTGTGAGTGGCCAGTCATTGATTTTGTCGAGCTGATCACAGGTGTGCTGCCTTGTCCGAAAACGCGGCGCACTGCTTCTACTTCACCAACGTCACCGACAGGTGTCGATGTGCCGTGGGCATTAATGTAGCTGATCTTGCGGTCTTGCGGCAAAGTTTGCAGCGCCAAACGCATCGCCCGTTCGCCGCCCTCACCAGATGGCGCAACCATGTCAGCGCCGTCTGACGTTGCGCCAAGGCCTGTCACTTCTGCATAGATTTTCGCGCCGCGCGCTTTGGCGTGCTCAAGATCTTCAAGCACTACAATCGCTCCGCCCCCAGCAATGACAAACCCGTCACGGTCCGCGTCAAACGCCCTTGAGGCTTTTTCGGGCGTGTCGTTATATTTCGATGACATCGCGCCCATCGCATCAAAGAGGCACGACAGGGTCCAATCAAGTTCTTCGCCGCCGCCTGCAAACATGACGTCTTGCTTGCCCATCATGATTTGCTCGGCTGCGTTGCCGATACAGTGAAGGGATGTGGAGCATGCAGAGGTGATTGAGTAGTTGATACCCTTGATCTGGAACGCCGTTGCCAAGTTCGCACTGATTGTCGAACCCATACATTTTGGCACTGCAAATGGCCCAATACGTTTGGTAGCGCCGCTTTTCAGGACAGTTTGATGCGCTGCCAGCATGGATGACGTTGAAGGACCGCCAGAACCTGCGACCAAACCGGTGCGTGGGTTCACAACGTCTTTTTCCTCAAGGCCTGAATCGGCAATCGCTTGGCTCATGGCGATATGGGCGTATGCCGCGCCGGGGCCCATAAAACGCATGGCACGTTTATCGATATGTTCTTTGGGATCAATTTTCAGGGTGCCGGCGACTTGGCTGCGAAACCCGTGCTCGGCCATTTCCTCAGACGCAAAAATTCCGCTTTTACCAGCTTTCAAAGCGGTAGTGACTTCCTCGGCTGAATTTCCGATGGGCGATACAATTCCCAGTCCTGTGACGACAACGCGGCGCATGAGCAGCTCCCTTTATTGGCTTTATGGATATGTATGGGAGAGCCGCTGGCGGGGCAAGAGGGGCGCTGACCAACAGCGGCATCGAAGCGTGGCCGTCAACGAAAAGTGCCGCAGCTTTTATGAAGCAGCGGCACCTTAATTTGTCTCATCTGTTTTGGGCGAACCTAGTGTGATCCTTAGCTTTCGCTTAGCGCCACTTTCATGTCTTTGACTTGGTAAATCACTTCGCCGTCTGCCTCCACGATGCCGTCCGCGACACCCATGGTTAGGCGGCGGGTCTGGATCGCCTTGGTGAAGTCAATTTTGTAGGTCAGTAATTTGCGGTCAGGGCGCACCATGCCTGTCAGCTTCACTTCGCCAACGCCAAGTGCATACCCGCGTCCCTGCCAGCCGCGCCAGCCAAGGTTAAAGCCAGTTAACTGCCACAGGCCGTCAAGGCCAAGGCAGCCGGGCATGATAGGGTTGCCGGGAAAGTGACAATCAAAAAACCACAGATCAGGGGTGATATCGAATTCTGCGGTAATGTGGCCTTTGCCGTGCGCCCCGCCGTCTGCAGAAACGTGGGTAATCCGGTCCATCATCAGCATTGGTGGGGCTGGAAGTTGTGCATTGCCTTCGCCAAATAGCTCCCCACGGGCGCATTTTAGCAGATCATTTTTGTCGAAGCTGGTGGGGAATTGGGACATGTTTTTCTCTTTCGTCACATTGCGTGGCTTGCTCTTGCTTTCTCTATCATTGCCGCAAAGTCAGGTGCAACCGTCTGGCCTCCTGTGGGTAAAGAGCTGTGCGAACGCCTATAAAGAAAAGCCATCTTTACGCATTCTTCCCTTTGCAGTTGAAAACGGCTCGCAAAATAGCATATATCAGTAACATGAGTACTGAGACGCCTCTCCCAACCCAACGTGGAACCGACTGGCTTACCGCCGGTGGTGTGCGCCCAACGAAACAACGCGTTTCATTGGCGACATTGCTTGTGGGCGATGGACAGAACCGCCACGTAACGGCCGAAGGGCTTTATGAGGCTGCGTCAAAATCGGGCGAGGGGGTTTCTCTTGCGACGGTTTACAACACTCTGGCTGCATTTTGTGACGCGGGCCTGATGCGTGAAATTACGGTTGATGGGGCGAAAAGTTATTTCGACACCAACATGTCAGATCACCCGCATTTTTATTGGGAAGACACCGCGTCTTTGACGGATGCGCCAGCGGACCAGCTGGAAATTGCCAAACTGCCGGACTTGCCTGAGGGGGCTGAGATTGCGTCAGTTGATGTGGTCATCCGTCTGCGCCGCACATAACTACTTATCTCCATGCTAAATTAGCACCACTGACCCGGCTCCATTAGGCCGAGGTCCAGAAGCTGTTGCGAGTGCCATTCAAACCTCACTGAATTACGCCACTGAAATGTTGAGATGTCAAAAGACGAACCGGGGTTCCGCTTTAGCGCCTTTGCTGTGCGAAACGAAGCCACCACCGCAGTGATGTTGTTGTGCCAAGGGCAAGCGTAGGTGTTGTATTCTTCATCGTTCAGTGTGTGATCTGTGCGCAGCTCAAGTCCTGACTTTGCGCGAAACAGGCTGATCCGGTCAATCTTGCGGCGCTGCTCAGGGATGTGTTCCTCGAACCGCCACCGTACTCCGCCAAAGAAATCAAGCTGCCGTTCTTTCGGCTCCCAATTGGCGTCGGGGTCTTTGCGGGCCAGTGCGTAATAGCCTGATTTATCAAGGTGCGCGCGCTCAACGGAAACCGCATTGGGATGCGCGTCCAGATCGTCTGCATAGAGGTCAATCACATATGTCAGCATTGCATTGCGGCGTTCTTCGGCGTGAAACTGCAGCATTTTCTTGACGCTACGGGTCTCGCAGAACGGGTAAAACAAATATTCAGCGTTATGACAGTAATACACCCATTGTCCGTTTGCGGCACCGATCACACGGTTTACGTGTGTGCAAACCGCCTCTGGTTGAATTGGGTCATAGTCAATACGGTGCACAACCTCTTCATGGGTGGCGTCGATGATGATGTCACCCATTGCAAAGACCAAAACGGTGCCAAACCCAAGGCCAAGATGATGTTTGATCGTGCTGTTCACCTCAACGCTGTCTTCCACAAAGATCAACGCAATTGGCCCTTGGCGCAGCACATCTGCCCTGAGGCGATGAAATCATCCAACGTATCGTGCCGCATAAGCTGTGAAACCCATCAATAGTACCCGTTGACAGTGCCTTAATAGCGAACCATTTGCATGCCAGAACTACATTATATACATGGGCACATGGGCGCGCGGGCGCGCATAGTGCTTTCCTCATCCCAACCAGCAAGGGTCCTTGTCATGGCTGACACCAAGAAGTTGTTTATTAAAACCTACGGCTGTCAAATGAACGTCTATGACAGTGAACGCATGGCCGAGGCGATGGGGTCCAAGGGCTACACAGAAGTGTCCAGCCCCGAAGAAGCCGATATGATTTTGCTCAACACCTGCCACATCCGTGAGAAGGCCGCTGAAAAGGTCTACTCCGAACTGGGCCGTCTCAAGACGCTTAAGACCGATAAGCCTGACCTGAAGATTGGTGTAGCGGGCTGTGTGGCTCAGGCCGAGGGTGAAGAAATCATGCGTCGCCAGCCCGCAGTTGATCTAGTTGTTGGGCCGCAGTCGTATCACCGTCTGCCGGAGATGGAGGAGGAAATCCAAACGGGCCGCAAGGCGCTCGACACGGATTTCCCCGAAGAAGACAAATTCGATCACCTAAAGTCGCGTCCCAAAGCCAAACGCGGGCCAACCGCGTTTCTGACAGTACAAGAGGGCTGTGATAAATTCTGCGCGTTTTGCGTGGTTCCTTATACCCGCGGTGCCGAAGTCAGCCGCCCCGCGTCGCGCATTGTCGCAGAAGCCCGTGATCTGGTAGAACGCGGTGTGCGCGAAATCACACTGTTGGGCCAAAACGTGAATGCGTATCACGGTGCGGCGGAAGACGGCTCTGATACTTCACTGGCGCAGCTTATCTGGCAGCTGGATAAAATAGACGGTTTGGAGCGTATCCGCTTCACAACTTCACATCCCAACGACATGACCGATGACCTGATTGAGGCACACGGTACATGTGATAAACTGATGCCGTATTTGCACTTGCCCGTGCAGTCGGGGAGTGACCGTATCCTCAAGGCGATGAACCGTAAACACACCGCAGAAGAGTACCTTAAGGTGATTGAGCGTATCCGCGCAGCGCGCCCTGATATTATGCTTTCTGGGGACTTTATCGTAGGTTTTCCAGGTGAAACGGATCAGGACTTCGAAGAAACTATGTCCTTGATCCGCGCCACAAACTACGGCTCTGCGTTCAGCTTTAAGTACTCTACGCGCCCTGGCACGCCAGCTGCAGAAAAGCCGCAGATTGATGATGGGATCGCAAGCGAGCGCCTTCAGCGTCTTCAGACACTGATCTCAGAGCAGCAACGCGCAGGACAAGACAGTATGGTTGGTCGCAAAGTGAAAGTTCTCTTTGAAAAACGTGGCCGTCGCGAGGGGCAGTTGATCGGCAAGTCTGAGTATCTGCACGCCACCCACGCATTTGCCCCTGATCACCTGTTGGGCGAGGTGGCTGAAGTGCTGATCACCGCCTCTGAAACTAACTCGCTGACCGGAGAGCTTGTCTCGTCCTGATGTGCGCGCAGGCCTTTGCTTGCCGATATTTCATAAGATAGTGGATAAATTCGCAAAAATAGGCTGTTCGCCTAGCCACTGTTGCGCACTCAAGCACAATATGTGGTAGTTTTTTCTTCACAAACTGCCCGAAATCGGTAGAGTTTTAAGTATTAACGGATTTTTGACACGCCGACGTCAAAACTGATTTCCGTTTTTTTGAGTGAACACCGGTTACAACGGCAGAGGATACATCTCGTGGTGAATAGAGTGAAAAACATAGCGCATCCGCTATCGCAACGGCTGCGGTCGCTGTGGCGGCGTTGGCGTTTCAGACAACTGATGCAGCTGCACAGCAGCGCACAGTGGTAGGCGAGCGTTACGTACCAACAATCTGGGTTGACCCCGATGGCTGCGAGCATTGGGTGATGGATGACGGCGCTGAAGGCTTTATGACGCCCCAAGTCAGCCGCCAAGGCATTCCGGTGTGTAATCGCGGCAGTACGTGCGGCGTCATCAACTCTGACCAACTTTTTGCCACCAACCGGTATCACGTCTCGAACGCAGGTCGTGCGCGTTTGGCTAAGTTCTTCCGCCAAACCGGTGCGGCGTGCTACGTTATCACGGGCCACACAGATAGCCGCGCGTCTGACGCCTATAACATGCGCTTGTCATTGAACCGCGCAAACGCGGTCGCCGCGGTGGGTCGCGCCGCAGGGGCCAATATTGTGGATGTGCGCGGTTACGGGGAACGCCAACCACGTGCATCAAACAAAACCCAAGCAGGCTTGGCGCAAAGCTGCCGCGTCGAAATCATCTGTATCCGCTGAGGAGTGAGTAAATGACTATTGTGAAAACCATCGTTCTTGGATCGGCGGGACTGCTGATGGCGGGCTGTGTGTCTGGCTTTGAGGGCGGACCTCGGGACGACAAAACCGTTGATGCGGGCTTTCGTGGCGACAAAGACCTAAGCCAGCTGCAAGCTGGTATCTGGGTTGACCCAACAGGCTGTGACCACTGGATCATTGATGACGGCATCGAAGGGTATTTGTCAGCGCGTTTGGATCCTGACGGCAAGCCAGTTTGCTCAGGCGTTGCCCCACCCAACACAGCCATCGGTCCTTTCAAGGGCGCCGATGACGTATCTGATCCGCTCTGATTTAGCTGATTCTAGCGCCGTGTTGTCGGAAACCCGGGGGTTTTATTTTTGGCGCTACAGCACTTTAGGGCGGCAACCGTTCAGTGTTCGCGCTTTTGCTTTGCTGCGACTTTGCGCTCTTCATACCGTTGCCAAAGGAACATCTGACCGTTTTGTCTTGCGTTGGCCAACCATAGGCGTTTGCGCACGCCTGGGCTTTCTAAGTGTGTGTAAACGCCGCCAGAGTGGCGCGGCCAGTCGATCGCGTGCCCCTGTCTAACCATTTCTGCGGACACATCTGTTCTGTCTGGTAGATAGCATTTTGCGACCGCTCGTCCGCAGTGATCAATTGCAGTAATTTCTGCTGTAATCCGCTGACCCTTACACAATTCAAGAAGTTTCCATTTGGCTTTTTGACCATAGGGGTGATTGATTTCGGGGGCATCAACGCCAAACAATCTGATTTCTGTTTTCTGAATGCGCAGGCTATCACCGTCGATAATGTAGGCGGGGCCTTCCAGCTTTTCGCCGACCTTATGAGTAGGTGGCTTTAGAGGTGTGCGTGACGCCGTGGCGATTGGAGCAGTAGTTTTGGGTGCGGACCTGACTTGTCTCAGAGGGGTGCTTTGCTGCTGCCTTGCTGTTGGGTGTGTCGGTGGGGTTTTGTGCCCAATCTGCGATGCAATCCACCAAACAACTCCAAATAAAGCGATAAGCGCAAATATTTCCATAAACCTGTTCACCCATTTATACGGCGGCGCTGCCACCCAAAATACCTCAGAACTATGTCGGTAAAACGTTGGTAAGTACAGACTTTGCTGGGAATGATTGTTCGGCTGGGTTGTTGCGTCAAAACGTCTCTGATCTGTTCAGCATGCTGGTCGTCCGAAAAAATGTTATAATTTTGTAAAACAGGCTTTTGGTGGGTTGCATCCCTATTCCCGTGGGGACACGGTTGAAGCCACGATCTGGCCAATTGCCGCCGACACATCAAAAGGGAGACATGATTGCCTGTCGATACGCTGATACCTGAGACCGGATCTGCTTCAGATCAGGGCCCAGACACCACAGAGACGCTTCTCGAGTTCCCTGACAACCGCCTTTTGATTGACCTTTGCGGTGAATACGATCGCAATCTTAGCCATATTGAGAACGTGCTTTCGCTTCAGATTATTCGCCGTGGCAACCGTCTGGCGTTGATTGGTGATGTGGATACAAGTGCACGCGCAGCGCAGGTTTTGGGCGGGCTTTACATGAGGCTTGAAGCGGGCGGGAAGGTTGATATTGGCGAGATCGACGGGGCACTACGCCTGAGCGCTCCTGTTTTCGACCCTGCCAAAGACGGTGCTGAAGAAAAGCCTGCAACGGCCGCAGGCGGCATGACCGGTGCGCAAATCGAGATGTTCAAAGGTGGTGATGTTGAGATCACCACTCGCAAAAAATTGGTCAAACCACGTACGAAAGCGCAGAAAAACTATGTGCGTGAGATTTTCAAAAATGAGCTTTGCTTTGGTATCGGTCCCGCTGGTACGGGCAAAACTTATCTGGCTGTCGCTGCTGCTGTGAACATGTTTGTTGGCGGTAAAGTGGATAAGATCATTCTATCGCGCCCAGCGGTCGAAGCGGGTGAGCGTCTTGGCTTTTTACCCGGGGACATGAAAGACAAAGTCGATCCCTATATGCAGCCGCTCTATGATGCGTTGAACGATTTTTTGCCGTCCAAACAAGTTACAAAGATGATCGAAGACAAAAAGATCGAGATCGCACCACTTGCCTTCATGCGCGGTCGGACGTTGGCTAATGCGTTTGTTGTGCTGGACGAGGCTCAGAACGCTACATCTATGCAAATGAAGATGTTCCTGACCCGTCTGGGTGAAGGGTCGCGAATGGTGATTACTGGCGACCGCACGCAGGTTGATTTGCCGCGTGGTGTTCAATCAGGGTTGCGTGACGCAGAACGTCTTTTGAGCGGGATAAAGCACATCAGCTTCAACTATTTCACCGCTAAGGATGTTGTACGTCACCACTTGGTCGCCAAGATTATTGAGGCGTATGACAAAGATGATCCGGCCAAAGGATGATCGATGTCGTTCTGGAAGACGCGCGCTGGTCGGGGCTTGAAGCGCTGGCTGTTGCTGCCACTGACGCTACGCTGATCCACTTGTCGCTTAATCCTGTGTCTCATTTGGTGTGCGTGATGGGCTGTGATGATGCGCGGATTGCCGAGTTGAATGCCGAATTTCGCGAGAAACCAACCGCGACAAATGTGTTGTCATGGCCCGCCCAAGAGTTGACCCCGCCGCAAGCCCCAACACCTGATCCGTTCGAGGATGAGACAGAGTTGGGTGATATCGCGCTGGCCTACGAGACGTGCCATCGTGAGGCAGGGGAGGCTCAGTTGACCCCACAGGCGCATATTGCTCACTTAATTGTGCATGGAACCCTTCATTTATTGGGGTATGATCACATTGAAGACACAGATGCAGAGTTGATGGAGGGTTTAGAAGTAGAAATCCTTGCAAAACTAGGCATCCCTAACCCATATTAGTTAAGTCCGAGGGCGACTGGCCCCTTACAAACACGATTGTGACACGATGAACGACAGTTCCGACGGCTCCTCTAGCGCAGCGCAACGCGCGCAGGCACTTGATGCCACACCGTCTAAATCCCCTTCCTCTGATGACACCAATAATGTCGCGGCGGAACTCCGCTCCAGTGATGCGCAACCTGCCCTTGAGGCCGAGGTGCCTGTGGCAAAATCTGACAGCTTTTTCGGCCGTATCATTGGCGCGCTTAGCCCCGCGGATGACACCCGTTCCGATGCGGGGGCAGGCACAAATGCTGGCGTGCGTTCGACCCACGGGATGATCAATCTGCGCCGATTGCAGCTGGATGATATTGCTATTCCGCGTGCAGATATTACCGGTGTGGCGCTTGATATTTCAAAAGACGATCTGGTCGAAGTTTTCCGCCACAGCGGCTTTACCCGCTTGCCCGTTTATGACGGCAACCTTGATGCACCCGTCGGGTTGATCCACCTGAAAGACCTAGCCCTGCGTCATGGGTTTAACGGGTCCAAAAAGTTTGACCTAAAGGCGATGCTGCGCGAATTGATTTATGCCCCGCCCTCCATGCCGACGGGGGTTTTACTGCAAAAGATGCAGGCAGAGCGCATTCATATGGCGCTTGTCATCGATGAATATGGCGGTGTGGACGGCTTGGTCACCATCGAGGACTTGATCGAGCAAGTCATCGGCGAGATCGAAGACGAGCACGATGTGGCCGATGCAGACATGTGGAGCCAAGAAACGGATGGTAGCTACCTTGCGCTGGCCAAAACGCCGCTTGATGAGTTTGAGCACCACATCAGCCAATCCTTGACGGATCACGAAGACATCGACGAAGAGGGCATCGATACACTCGGTGGACTGGTCTTTATGTTGTCAGGCTCCGTGCCTGCGCGCGGCGAGGTGGTGAAACACCCTGCTGGACCAGAGTTTGAAGTAATTGACGCAGACCCCCGCCGGATCAAACGCCTTCGGGTACGGGTGCCTTGATCCCAAAACTGCCCGTTTGGGTTTCAGCAATCGCAGGTGCGATTGTTGCCCTTGCTGGCGCCCCTTTTGGCATCATTGCCGCGGCTTTTGCGGGGGGTGTTTTGCACCTGTCGCAATCTTTTCATGACCGCAGCATACGCGCGGCGTCTCTGCGCGGCTGGCTGTTTGGCTTTGGATATTTCGCTGTCACATTGCACTGGATTGTTGAGCCGTTCTTGGTGGACGCTGCGCGGCACGGCTGGATGGCGCCGTTTGCCTTGTTGTTTTTATGCGGTGGCTTGTCTGTGTTTTGGGGCTTGGCACAGGTGGTAGCGTTTTTTGCCACGTCTGAAACTGTACCGGCTGACAGCTCGACTTTTCATTTCAAAACGATCTGGAAACGTGAACGTACATTGGTTTTGGGGCCGCGGGCTCATGCTCATTTTCTGATGAATTGGGCTTTTGCACTGGGTGGTGTTGAAGTGCTGCGCAGTTTTGCGTTTACGGGATTTCCTTGGGGTTTGTTGGGCTATATCTGGGTCGATACCCAGGCTTCAATGCTTGCAACTGTGCTTGGCCCCCATGGTCTTGGGCTATTGAGTCTGCTCGCTATTTGCATTTTTGCATGGGCGGTGTTGAACCGTCATGTCCTGCCTTACCGCATGGGGTGGGGGGTTATGATTGGGGTGTTGATTGTTGTGTTTGCCGGAATGCAGCCTATGCCACCTACGCCAGCCAATGTTGGGCCTACTGAGACGAAGCAAACATTGGTCCGGATTGTGCAGCCAAACGCGCCACAATCCGAGAAGTGGCTGCCTGAGAAAGCGCGTGATTTTTTCGACCGAAGTGTGGCGCTGAGCGAAGCTGCACCTGAAAATGGCGGGCGCAGGCCCGATTTGATTGTGTGGCCCGAGACATCAATTCCCGTTTGGTTGGATGAGGCAGATGTCGCGATTGGTATGATTTCGCGTGCGCTGCCCCAAACACCGGTGATCGCGGGCTTACAGCGGGCTGAACACTTGCGGTTTTTCAATACAGCCGTTGTGATTGATGATGGTCATGTGACGGACTTTTATGACAAGGCGCAGTTGGTCCCATTTGGAGAATATCTGCCTTTTGGTGGCCTGCTGTCCAAGCTTGGCATTTACGGGCTTGCCGCGAATGAGGGGGGTGGCTTTTCGCGCGGTATCGGTATGCGCACGCTACAGGTAGGCGAACTGGGGCGCGCGCAAATCTTAATTTGCTACGAGGGGATTTTCCCGCATTTGGCTGGGGCAACCAAAGAGCGCCCTGTATTTTTTGCACTGATCACCAATGATGGATGGTTTGGCAACTGGGCTGGTCCGCGCCAGCATTTGGTGCAAGCACAGTTTCGCAGTCTTGAGCAGGGCATTCCAATGCTGCGCTCGGCCAATACGGGTATCAGCGCCATAATCGATGCCCGTGGACGCGTGACGGCACAGCTTGGGATGAACCAGACAGGCTTCATCGATGCAGCGATGCCCGCCGCGGGAAAGGCCACACTTTATGCGCGTACGCGTGATTGGCCGATCATCGGGGTCTTTATGTTGTGGCTTATTGGCACGTCTGTGCTGGTGTGGCGGCGTTCGTCGTTGACGTGATGTGCCTAACGGCATAGCGAGGACGCCACGCCTCACCAACGGCTTCCTGGCGGTGTGGGCGGCAATCAACTGGAGCACGTTTCATGACACGATCTAATTATACATTTACTTCGGAGTCCGTTTCCGAGGGTCACCCGGATAAAGTCTGCGACCGGATTTCCGATGCAGTACTTGATGCCTTTTTGGCCGAGGAGCCTGAGGCGCGTGTCGCAGCAGAAACGTTCGCCACCACAAACCGCGTTGTGATCGGCGGCGAGGTTGGCTTATCTGATCCTGACAAGCTGAAAGATTACATGGGCCGCATCGATGAGATTGCGCGCGCGTGCATCAAAGACATCGGCTATGAGCAGGATAAGTTTCATCACGAAACAGTTGAGGTCACAAACCTGTTGCACGAGCAGTCGGCGCATATTGCCCAAGGCGTTGATGCCTCTGGGGATAAAGATGAAGGGGCGGGTGACCAAGGCATTATGTTTGGTTTCGCCACCCGCGAAACAGACGCGTTGATGCCTGCACCCATCCAGTATTCGCACGCGATTTTGCGCCGCTTGGCCGAAGTGCGTAAAGACGGCACAGAGCCCACATTGGGGCCTGATGCTAAGTCACAGCTGTCTGTTGAATACCGCGACGGCGTGCCCGTTGGTGTGCCCTCGATCGTGTTGTCGACCCAGCACCTTGATGCCTCAATGAGCAGTGCCGACGTTCGCGCAGTCGTTGAGCCCTATATTCGCGAAGTGCTGCCCGAGGGGTGGATCTCTGCGGATACCGCTTGGCACGTGAACCCCACTGGCAAGTTTGTGATTGGCGGGCCTGATGGGGATGCGGGTCTGACAGGCCGCAAAATTATCGTCGATACCTACGGCGGTGCAGCGCCCCACGGTGGGGGCGCGTTTTCGGGGAAAGACCCGACCAAAGTAGACCGGTCAGCGGCCTACGCAGCGCGTTATCTCGCCAAGAATGTGGTGGCTTCTGGCATGGCCACGAAATGCTCGATCCAGCTGAGCTATGCGATTGGCGTGGCTGAGCCACTTTCGATCTATGCTGATACATTTGGCACCGGCGAAGTGGATGATGCGGCGATTGAAAAGGCGATCCGTGCAACGATGAGCCTAACACCGCGCGGTATTCGCGAACATCTGGGCCTAAACCGTCCGATCTATCAGCGCACAGCGGCCTATGGTCACTTCGGCCGTAGCCCCGAAGCGGACGGTGGATTCAGCTGGGAGCGCACGGATCTGGTGGATGCGCTGAAGGCAGCGGTCTAGCAAGCCGCTTAGAGTGATACGTTCCGCGCGCGAACGGCTTGCTTGCCAAGTCTGCGCGCGGTGCGTAAACCGCCGATCATGACCGATACAACACACAAAAGCGGCGCGCCTTGGCGTAATTTTTATGGGCGTTTCAAGGGTAAGGGCCTGCGTTCTGCGCAAGAGCGTTATCTTGATGAGGACCTTGCGGCTTTGTCGCCCGGTGCTGTGTCTTGGGAGGATAATCCTGAGCGTACCCCTTTGGAGTTACCAAAGGTTTTTGGCGATAAAGATGTGTGGCTTGAAATTGGTTTTGGCGGCGGCGAGCACTTGGTACACCAAGCAGCAGAGAACCCGCAGGTCGGCATTATTGGCGCAGAGCCTTACATAAACGGCGTGGCGATGTTGCTTGGTAAAGTGCGTAAAGCTGGTGTTGAAAACCTCGCAATCTACCCTGGTGATGCCCGTCATTTGTTTGACGTTTTGCCGGATGCGAGTATTTCAAAGGCGTTTCTTCTTTATCCAGACCCGTGGCCTAAAAAGCGGCACCATCGCCGTCGATTTGTGACCCAAGAACATCTTGAGCCATTAGCGCGTGTGCTAAAGCCCCGCGCTGAATTCCGTGTGGCAACAGATATTGCAGACTATGTTCGCCAAACCTTGGTCGAAGTTCCCAAGGCAGGTTTTGAGTGGTTGGCTGAAGCGCCTGCAGATTGGCGCACCCCGTGGGGTGATTGGATTTCGACGCGGTACGAGCAAAAGGCCATCCGTGAAGGTCGCCCCCAGCATTATCTTACGTTTCGCAAGATTTGATCTGGTAAAGTGAGTATTTCTGCCAAAGCGAAACTGGCTGATTTACCTAGCATTGGCCACGGGTTAGAACGAGGCATCGACCAATTGGTCATCCAACGAGCAGTCCCAAGAGAGAGCGCGCATTATGTCCAGCCACGGTGAGCCAATTCCAATGCAATCGAGCAAATCAGGCCCGCTGCGCGGTGAGGCAAATGTACCGGGCGACAAGTCAATTTCGCACCGTGCTTTGATTTTCGGGGCGATGGCTGTGGGTGAGACAACGATCATTGGATTGCTTGAAGGCGAAGATGTGTTGGACACTGCAAAGGCAATGCAGGCGTTTGGTGCGACGGTGACCAATCATGGTGGTGGAAAATGGTCTGTGCGCGGTGTTGGTGTTGGTGGCTTTAGCGAGCCTGAAAATGTGATTGATTGCGGGAATTCCGGTACTGGTGTGCGCTTGATTATGGGCTGCATGGCCACCAGTGATATGTCTGTGACGTTCACAGGCGACGCCTCGTTACGGTCGCGGCCGATGGCCCGCGTGACGGACCCGATCGCGCTGTTTGGGGCGCAGTCTTACGGTCGCAGTGGTGGCCGCTTGCCGATGACGATTGTCGGTGCGGCCGATCCAGTGCCAGTTGAATATGTCACACCTGTTCCGTCTGCGCAGGTGAAGTCGGCGGTTTTGTTGGCTGGGTTGAACGCGCCAGGTCAAACAGTTGTTATTGAGAAAGAAGCGACCCGTGATCATACAGAGCGGATGCTAAACGGTTTTGGCGCCAGCGTGATCACAGAAGAGGTTCCAGAAGGTCGCAAGATTACCCTGACGGGCCAGCCGGAATTAAAGCCGCAAGACATCGTGGTGCCGCGCGACCCAAGCTCGGCCGCGTTTCCTGTGTGTGCCGCGCTG
>NZ_CBFHHE010000029.1:0-24415 GCF_965655635.1 Nereida sp. | reverse complement strand
TGTGTACTGAATGTGTGACACGATGAATTACTCCGATGAATTAAATCGAAGGAACTTCAACAAGTTATCTGAGAGTAGTGGTGCCCCCACACGGACTCGAACCGCGGACCTACTGATTACAAATCAGTTGCTCTACCAGCTGAGCTATAGGGGCACTGCGGAAGCGTTTAGCCAAAAGATTCTGCCATGACAAGGGGCCAATCGTGCCATTTTTACGTCCCAATCAAACTTTATTGATTTTCACAGAAAAACTGCCTGAAAACCAAGAGGCAAAAGCACCTAAGCGCCAGAAGATAAGGAATAAATCATGCAAATCGCACTACACATAGGGGCGCACTGCACCGTTGAGGATAGGTTGCTGAAATGCTTGTTGATGAACAAAGAGATTCTGTCCGATGTCGGAACCGCTGTGCCGGGGCCTGGGCGCTATCGCCGGCTTCTTCGGGAAACGATTCAGAGTCTAAACGGCGCCACCCCTGCCCCTGATGCGCGCGAAGTGCTGCTCGATGCGATTGTCGAGGAAGATGACGTTGACCGGATCATTCTCAGCCATGAAAGTTTTATCTGTGTTCCCGCACGTATTTTTGATGGCGGTCAGCTGTACTCACAGCTCGAATTCAAACTCTCCGGTCTGCGCAGCCTACTCCCCCAAGATCAGATCGAAATATTCTTGGGCATTCGTAACCCCGCTACTTTGATCGCGGATATGTTAGGCAAGCTAGAGCTCGAACAGCGCGGCAGCCTTTTGGGCGGAATTGATCCCGCGTCTATCCGCTGGTCTGACATGATTGCGCGTGTCCAAGCGGTACTACCCAATGCAAAAATTACCGTTTGGAGCAATTAGGAAAGCCCGCTTCTTTGGGGCGAAATCATGCGCAAAATGGGGGGGCTTGAACCCCATGATCCGCTGGTCGAGGCGGATTATATGCTGTCCAAAATCATGCTATGGGAAGGCACGCGGCGTTTCCGTGCATTTATTGCCGATAACCCACCCAAAAGCGAAGCCCACCTACGCCGCAACATGGTTGCATTTCTAGACAAATACGCCCGTACCGACATGATAGATATTGAGCAACCCATCGAGCTTGCCCATTGGAACGAAGCTTACGTCCAGCATCTGACGGATGCATATGAGGCAGATATCAATGTGATTGAGCAGATGCAGGGTATTGATTTTATCGCCCCTTAGGCATCAAACGCTAAGCAGACACAAAAAAGCCCCGCGTTGGAACTGCGGGGCTTTTTCGCATGTCACTTAAAGACAGCGCTTACATACCCAGCGCTTCTTTATACATTTCGAGAACTGCTTCTTCCTCGGCAACGTCATCAGCCTCACGCTTGCGCAGCGCGATGATCTTGCGAAGCACTTTGGTGTCATAGCCACGGCCTTTTGCCTCGGCCATCACTTCTTTTTGTTGCTCTGCAATGTCTTTTTTCTCTGCATCCAAACGTTCGATCCGCTCAACAAAAGCGCGCAATTCGTCAGCCGTGACGCGGTAGCTATCGGGTTTGGTATCCATTTCCACAACATTTGAGTTAAAGTCACTCATCGCGCGTCTCCTGATTTTTACTTCCTGAATTATCCCGACCACACCTAGCCGCGCTTGCGTGGGCGCGCAATCTGCTTTAGCGCATCTGCCATGGAACAAAGCTCTACAATTTTCGAAATGGTGATCTTTGCCGGCGCAGTATTAACTGCGTTGGGGATCATTGGCATTGTCATGTTTATCGCCAGAGTTCGCGCCGCTCAAAAAGAGCAACTGGAAGACGAAGCTTTGAAAGCAAGGCTCGGCGCGCTTATGCCGCTGAACTTGGGGTCTTTTCTGGTCTCGGCAATTGGCCTCATGATGGTTGTGATGGGCGTCATCCTCGGCTGAGCACCCACCACTTCGTATCACTCAGGCAGGTGACGGAGGAGTTTTCTCGCCGCGATCAAAAGCCTCCCAGCCTTCACCACCAAACACATCAACACCAAGCTGGCTAAGCACGTGTGGAAAATCGACCATCACGTAGTTGTCGACGATCTTACCATCGACCACTTTCCAGAAATCCATATAGCGGATTTCAATGCGTTTGCCCGTCGGCTCAACACCCATAAATTTGCCAGAATGCGTGGCCTCCTGACGGCCAAAGGCCGAGGCCCATTCCCCCATGTAAAGCCGCGCTTCATCAATGCAGACCTTATCTGAAAACGCCGCTTGAAAAGGTTTTTGCCAGTTGTCCTGAAACGCGCGCAGGCCTTCTTTGGTGCCACAGCCGGTATTGCCCATCCAACGGAACCCTTCCGAGAAAAACTCGCCGATATCAACGATGCGGTGATCGTTTAATCCATCGACCATGCCTTCGATTACCGCGCGGGTACTTTCGGTTTTGGACATTTCTGTATCTTTGGTGAGCACAGCTTGCTCGGGACGGCTGCCTTTCATGTCAGGCTCCTTTTGGTTGGGTATGGACATGGCGCAAAATGTAACGCAATGCTTCGCAGATAGCTGATTTTACACATAAAACAACTGGAGAACGCAGATGACTTATGCCGCCATGAAAGCCCGCACAACCGCGCTTTTGGATGCGCTGGTTGCTGGTGCGCCGGTCGAAAGTGCGTATGTGGAACACTTTGCGTACCGCCATTCCGGACATGGAACGCCGCACACAAATGGTACTTGGCGGGCCAAACTTACCAGACGCGCGGGTCACAACCGAGCGCGCCGCCGATTTGGTTGCTTGCAGTGGTGTTCTGCAGGGCACCATGCGCGGCGATCTGTTGGGCATTCCCGCTACCCATGGTACAATCAGCATCAGATTTTGCGAAGCCCATGAGCTACGCGATGATAAGATCGTTCAATCATGGGTCATGTTCGATCTTCTGGACCTGATGCGCCAAGCCCAATGCTGGCCTCTTCCCCAATCGCTCGGCGCTGAGGCCCAATGGCAGCCGCCTGCAACTGGGGATGGCGTGCGTTTAAGCACCTCAACAACCGACAGTAGCGCAATGGATACGGTGCTCAAAATGCACGGCGCTCTGGGAAATTTTGATGGCAAATCACTCGATAGTATGAACCACGGCCATTACTGGACCGATGCGTTTATGTGGTACGGACCCGCTGGCATTGGCAGCACCCGAGGGCTTGAGGGTTTTCGCGTCCACCATCAAATTCCCTGCTTGCGCGCCTATAATGACCGTGAAGGTGCCGGACACTACATTCGGATCAGTGACGGGCCCTACGCCGTGACCGGAGGGTGGCCATCGGTGCGCGGCACGCACACCGGCGAATGGCTCGGCATGGCCCCAACCGGCCGCATGATCGAAATGCGTGTGATGGATTTCTACCGCCTTGAGGGCGACAAGATTGCCGAAAACTGGGTTCCGATGGATGTCATTCACATCGCGCTTCAGATGGGCGTAGACCTGTTTGCGCGGGTCCACCACATGACAGGGCAACCTGATTTGACGTTATAAGCGCCCCCGATTGCACCCCACATACCCCTTCGTTCATTTCGAGTAGACCTCTGCGCGTTTCCAACTTAGACATTGCTTATGGATTTACGCGTTCTCACCCCTGACTTTGCCGTGGCACCCCAGATTGAGCCACAAGACCTTTATGCCGTGGCCGAGGCAGGCTACAAAACCGTTATCTGCAACCGGCCAGACGCAGAAAACCCCGCCTTTCTGCATGTTGAGGAAATGCAAAAAGCGGCAGACGCAGCAGGACTGACGCTGCTCTTGAACCAATTCGCTAGCCCAATGCTTTCTATGGAACACGTGACCAAACAAGCTGAATTGCTGCAATCGGCTGAAGGCCGTGTATTTGCCTATTGTGCAAGTGGAACGCGCTCAACCATGGTTTGGTGCCTCGCCATGGCGGGTCAGCTACCGACTAATGACATTATCGAGGCTGCTGCGCGCGGTGGCTATCAAATGGAAGGTCTGCGCCTGCAAATTGAGGCGCTCGCCAAGACTTAGTAACTATTTCAGCAAGCGGCTGATATTGATCTGGTAGGTGCCACAACTAACACCAGCTCATCCATAGCAAAACCGCCACTTAGTTCATTCTGGTAGCGGTGGAAAGTCTGGCATGGGCGGGAAGTCTGGCATCTCGCCATCACCAAGCGGCGGCAGATCTGGCATGTCCAGCGGCGGCAAGCTTTCCGCATCTAATGCATCCGGTGATCCTGCAATCTCAGCAGTTTGCACAGGTGCGGCGTCATCCGCTGGCTCAAGAAGATCATCAGAAAGAGGCGCGCCATTCTCGGGTAGAGACAGCCCAACATCAGGCAAGTCTTCAACAGTAGTGAACCCTTCAAGCGCACCCGGAAAGCCGGGACCTGGTGTCTCTGCAGATTTATCAAAACTGCTCGGCAACTCGGGAATTCCGCCCATCGCGGTTTGCTCGGACGACAACCCAGCAAGCCCTGTCCCACCGTACCCACCAGCGCCATGTAGAGGCTCCATCTGCTCGGTCGTAGTGTCGTGGCCAAGGCGCACAGCCTTTGACCCATTGATCATGCCCAACATCCCGCAGGCAACAACGTGGCCCTCTGCTTCTAGGCGCATTTGTCTTAGTGCGTTGCGCGGAATGTTAACACAATCACCAACCTTTAAAGCCCGCAACGCGCTGTAAGGCATGGTAACACGGTGCAAAACGGCCCTAAGCGAAACCCGCCCATCGCCCAAAATATCACGCGGGCTGCGCGCGTCATCCAGCGCGATGATCGGCGCCTCAACAGGCGGCTCGACTACCACAGGAAATGCAAAGGTGATATCACCGGATTTCGCGCCCAGATTAAAATCGACCGTCATGCGGATGATATGAAAATCACCACTTTCAAGAGCCAACGGGACAAGCCGTTTCTCGGCAAAGACTGCACCGATATCAAAGGGTGCTGCGCCGTCAAATATCTCAGGTTGCTCGGCCAAGGCGTTCAGAATTTCTTGGGTAAACGGTTGTGCCAATCGCGCGTCCGTACGTGTAGCTGCCCGCTCAGGCGCTGCAGCCGGCGACACTTTTCCCGTAAGTTGCACTTCAACAAGTGCAGCGATTGCGCCCAAAGAAATGCACATCAACCCGCGCTGCCCACCAGCCCCCTCAAGAAGACGCATCATCAGGCCGTCTTCAAGCGTGTCCAACAGGCTTTCAAGGGAAACCACATCAAAACGCATGTTTGACGTTGCCACATCAACATCATGACAGCCCTGCCCCGCGCGAGATACCAAAAGGCGCAGGGCGCGTTCTTGTAGCCCTGTGGTATCGACCTTGTTCAGGTTCGGTTTGATTTTGCGCCGCAATGCAGGCTGCGGTGACGGCGTGCTCATGCCATTTGGTCCTTACTGCGCCCGTTTCGGGAGCTTAGACCACAGGGCGGTTACCAAATCGTTGACGCGGCTATTTGATTGCGAATTATGACGGCCTACGCTCCTAAGGCAGCTATTTTGCCAACGTGACCCGAAACGCAGCCCCGTCTTGGCCCGGAAGATACTCAATTGTCCCGCCAAGTTTGCCAACGATTTCGCGACAAATCGCAAGCCCAAGCCCTGCCCCACCCGCACGTGCGTGATCCGTCAGACGTGAGAACTTCTCAAAAATAACAGCTTGTTGCGCAACACCGATCCCGCTTCCGTTATCGATAAAATCAACCTGAACAGACGGCCCCAAATCTGCGATCTTGATGCGCAATTCCGGCTTGCGCGCATCGCAGTATTTTTGCGCGTTCGTGATAAGATTGATGAAGACCTGCGCCAGACGATCAGGGTCGGTGGCCAGCATGATCGCCTCATTCGCGCGGTTGCGTTTGATGTGCATTTGCGAGCCCGAATTCACACAAGCGTCGATGGCACGGTTGATCAGTTGTTCAAGGCGCGCGTTCTCGATATTGAGGCTAACCTGACCATTTTCCAACACGGCCAAATCCAGCAAATCATCCAAAAGTCGCGTCAGGCGCCGCGCCTCATCATGAATAATGTCCGCGTAACGGGTCCGCTCTGCGCCGTTCACATCCCCCTCGCGCAAGATCTCGGAGAACGCGCGGATAGAAGTCATTGGCGTGCGTAATTCATGGCTGATCTGGCTCAAAAACGCATCTTTTTGCACCGACAACGCAGTCAGCTTTTCATTCGCATTGCGCAATTGACGGGCAGTGCGTTCCAACTCGGCCGATTTCACCTCAAGCTGGTTGGAGTATTCTAGCATTTGCGCCGTTTCATCTGCCACGGCCATGAGTTCTTCGACAGAAACCGAGGAGCCGCCCGTGATCTGCCCCATCATCGCGTGGGCCGTTGCCGCACCAACCGAGCCCGCCAAGCGGCGCTCAAGCACAGTGATGAAGTCTGGCGTAATGTCGGGCAAATATCCTTCTTTACCCTGCTTTCGCGCCACTTGTGTAAAGAGCCTTTGCGCATCACGCCCCCCAATGATGCGCTGCGCCATCACAAGCAGATCTTCCGCCTCAATCGCGGCACCGCGCCAACCACCCGTTTCTTCAGCAAGGTCAAACACATTCACAAATGTCGTAGCCTGCAACCGCTCAACAGGATTGGGGAAACTACAGATCGAGGCGATAATGAAAGCGGACGCATTCAGCAGCATCGTCCAGAAGACCGAATGCACAATCGGATCAAGGTGCGTCACACCCAAAAGTGCATATGGGCGCAGCCACTCAATTCCGAAAAGCCCATCACGCACGATGCCAGAATACATGTTCGTGTCCGCAAACAGTGTAGGCAGCAGCAGCGTATACATCCAAATGCTGAACCCCACGATCAACCCAAGGGCCGCACCCGTGCGCGTGCCGCCGCGCCAAAAAAGCCCCCCGATCAACGCAGGCAGCACCTGTGCAACCCCAACGAACGAGATGAGGCCGATGGACGACAGCGCCACAGTGCCGCCAGAAACCGCGTAGTAGATGTAGCCCAGCAACAGCACCGCCACGATCGACAGCCTACGCGACACCAACACCACCGCCCGCACATCACCCGATACCGTGGCCCCGATGTTTTGCGCACGCAAATATAGTGGCATGACCATGTTGTTCGACACCATGGTGGCAAGCGCCAATGCCGCCACAATCACCATGGACGTGGCCGATGAGAACCCACCCAAGAACGCCAAAAGCGCCAGCCCATCTGCCCCTTGGGTGAGCGGAATGGTCAACACGAACAGGTCAGGATTGGACCCTTCGGGCAACAACTCCAATCCGACAACGGCGATGGGCACAACGAAAAGGCTCATCGCCGCGAGGTAGAGAGGAAAAGCCCAACTTGCGATACTCAGATTATTCTCATCTTCGTTCTCAACCACAAGCACCTGAAACATGCGCGGCAAACAAATGAACGCTGCTGCTGACAAAAACGTCAGGCCAATCCATCGGGAGTTATCCACATTAAATTGAGCAATTTCAGATGCATCTATCCGGTTCTTAATGTCAGCGGCCCCGTCTGCCACGCCCCACACGACGAATATGCCCACAGCGATCAGCGCGAACAGCTTTACAACCGCCTCAACAGCAATGGCCGTGACCACCCCGTGATGGCGTTCGTTCACGTCCAGATTACGCGTCCCGAATAAAATCGCAAAAAGTGCAAGGCCGATAGCCACCCAAATCCCCGTTGTTTTGGCCACATCAAGCGGGCCAAGGGGCGTGTTGCTGGCGAATGCGGCAAACGAAAGGGACACGGATTGAAGTTGCAGCGCGATGTAGGGCGTGGTTCCAATCACCGCAAGCACGGTCACAATTGCCCCCACCAAGTTGGACTTACCGTAACGCGATGACAGCAAGTCAGCGATGGACGTAATCCGTTGGGCCTTGCCGATCTGAACCAGCTTGCGCAACAGCCACCACCAGCCAACCAACACCAGGGTCGGTCCAAGATAGATGGTCAAGAATTCAAGACCCGAACGCGCCGCAAATCCGACAGCGCCGTAAAATGTCCAAGCGGTACAATACACAGAGAGCGAAAGCGTATAAACCCACGGGGACCGTGCCCACCCGCTGTGCCCGCGTGCGGCACGATCTTCGGCGACAAAGGCTACAATAAATAAAAGCACCACATAGCCGAGCGACGCAAGGATCAGCAGGTTGAAGCTCATCCCAACGGGTCCTCAGCGATTGGTTTTTCGGCCTCGCGGGTAGTATGTGGCGTTCTATTGAATAGCGCCACAAGAAGGACAGACATCCCGATTAGCGCAAACCAGCTAAAGAAAATGAAAAGCCCCAAGCTTGAGGTTTGTGCAGGTTGCTCGGGCGTACCCAACAGCAGCGGCATAAAAAACAGAACAACACCCGCTATTGGCAACAGCTTAATGGCATCCCCGATACGTCGGCGCCGATATGTGTCGCGCTGTAAAAAGACCGTTTTGGGCAAGCCAGCCATGGGTTACTGCGCGATCAACGTGTTAAGGGCGTCACGGACATCGCGGTTTGCAAAGGGCTTTGTCATAAACCGGTTCGCCCCTGCCTCAATCGCCATATCGCGGTCTTTTTGTTGTCCGCGCGCGGTCAGCATCAAAACAGGCACTGTGTTCTGACCAGCGCGCAATTCTCGCAGAATATCAAAACCAGATTTGTTGGGAAGCATGACATCAAGCACCACCACATGGGGCGCGATATCGGTGATTGCGCCAAGCGCTGTCGCACCGTCCGAGTGAGTTACAACGCGCCAATCATCGCGCTCCAGCACAAACCGCAACGCCTCCATAATGTTTGGCTCGTCCTCCACCAACAGGACGGTCTTCGTCTCACTCATTCATGTTCCCTCCCCGGAACCGCTGCCAACGCATCTTGATTTGTGCATTTGACGAGCCTGCTCAGTTGTACCCATCCACGCGCTGTTGTCAAAAGGCACTTAGCGTATCGGTCAATACTGACGGCTCGCGGCGGACTGCGCATTCCGAGACCGCACAAATACGGCAACTGGGGCCAACTTTTTCCGCCTCCGAGGGCGGCGCAGTCGTGTCTGCGGCAATCAACATGGTCGCTTCATAGATGGCAGGTCGGTCAAAATCGCCCATAACAACGGGGGTGGAGACCGCAAAAGTGCGCATGGCAGGCCGCGATGCCCCGACCTGCTGAACCACTGCGCGCAGGGGCTGCATTGGCTGGTTCAGCGCACGAAACATGGGCCAAAGCGCACAAGGCGCCCCTACCCGCGGCACATCAAAGCCCGCGACGGGCTTTCGGTAAATCAATGCGCCAGAGGCATCACAAATCACCAATCCCATCGCGAACGGGGCTTTGTCTTCGGGGATATGGGCCAAACGACGCAACACGACCTCAAGGGGCATTTGCAACCGCGCCGCCAAGCGCACAGGGTTCAGCTGCGTCTGCCCTGCCTCACCAGCAATGTCAGCATCAAGTGCCTTGAGCAAAGTAGACATAGGCAGAAGGCCCGCGTCTTGCTGATAGCGTTGCAACACCACGCGCAAAAGGCCAGCCGCTTGCGGGCTGCGCAAATTCGCCTCACCAATCAGTGACGTCACAACACCTTGCGGTGCAGCGGCGCCCTCAAGCGCCTCAAAGCTAAAGCCACGATCCTCAAGAACGCGGTCAACTTCCTCTTGGGGCGAGCCAAGAGTTGCAGAAGCATCCGCCGCCCCATCAAGATAGTTGGCCAACGATTGCGCGCTTTCCGCAAGGCGGCGGCTGTCGTTGAAAATGTTCCGCTCAAATCTTTTGCGCCACTTGGGATCAAGCTCATCTTCTTTAGACAAGATCGAGCTGGACGAACGGATCGACGTCACCGTGGTGATCACGTCATGTAGCGAAGTCGACAAAAACGGATCGTGGGACAAACGGTCCGAAAGCGTATCAACGATGTGATTAAGCGAGCGGATTTTCTGGTGCTGCTGTGCAATCAGGTCCGCCCATGTCGGAAACCGACCCGCAATTTCTTCCAGCTGCTCAGTATCAAGCGACACGCCCAACTGCGCCGCCTCTGCCGACGCTGCAGCACCTTGAAGTGCGGCCACTTTACTGGCCTCAGCCCCGTCAGTCAGAGCCGTAACCTCAACAGACAGGGCGCGAGCAAGCTCCGTCAGCAATTTGCCCGCGATTCTGCGCCTGTTGTGCTCGATCAAGTTAAGGTACGAGGCGCTGATCCCGATAGACTTGGCCAAATCACCTTGCCTAAGCCCCAAACTCATCCGCCTTTCACGGACGCGGCTCCCTGTCAGCGATCTCATATTCATAATTAATATCCAGACATTCCAACGGCTTTCTGCAGGTGCGAGAAAATCAATTTACAGTATGCACAAGTATATTGTGATTTTCTTTACAAATAAATCGTTTTGTTACCGACATTTGTTGTATTCTTAACAAAGCCGCCTAAGCTGCTTGAAGCACATAAGTGCATGGTGTTGCCGGTCGGGGAGGAAACGGGCGGCAACTACCAACAAAACTAAGGGAGGACTTAGATGTCTAATTCTAATCTGACACGCCGTGGCGTGATCAAGACCGGCGCAGTTGCCGGCGCAGGTTTGGCTCTGCCTACATACCTGAACGCTGCTGGCCACTCTGGTTTCACTAACGCGCC
Organism: Nereida sp.; assembly: GCF_965655635.1. Classification (NCBI taxonomy): domain Bacteria; kingdom Pseudomonadati; phylum Pseudomonadota; class Alphaproteobacteria; order Rhodobacterales; family Roseobacteraceae; genus Nereida; species Nereida sp. Next base: position 13,893 of record NZ_CBFHHE010000029.1, on the reverse strand, counting down.
GACAGGCAGCACAGTGACACTTGGCTTCAACGTACCACAAACCGGCCCATATGCGGACGAAGGTGCTGACGAGCTGCGCGCATTTGAACTTGCTGTTGAGCACCTGAACGGTGGCGGCGACGGCGGCATGCTTAACACATTCAGCTCAAAAGCACTCGAAGGTAACGGCATCTTGGGCAAGAAAGTCGAGTATGTAACAGGTGACACACAGACTAAGCCCGATGCGGCACGTGCCTCTGCACGCTCCATGATCGAAAAAGACGGTGCTGTCATGATTTCCGGCGGCTCTTCTTCCGGTGTTGCGGTTGCTGTTCAAGCGCTCTGCCAAGAAGCGGGCATCATCTTCATGGCGGGCTTGACGCACTCAAACGACACCACTGGTAAAGACAAGAAAGCCAATGGCTTCCGTCACTTCTTTAACTCATACATGACCGGTGCGGCGCTTGCTCCAGTGTTGGGCGCCAATTTCGGCAATGACCGTAAGGCCTACCACCTGACAGCGGACTATAACTGGGGTTACACCACAGAAGAAGCTGTTCGCACATCAACCGAAGCGATGGGTTGGGAAACTGTTGCGGCTGTTAAAACACCGCTGGCACAGACTGACTTCTCTTCATACGTTGCTCCAGTTCTTAACTCCGGCGCCGATGTTCTGGTTCTGAATCACTACGGCGGAAACATGGTTAACTCCCTGACGTCTGCTGTTCAGTTCGGTCTGCGCGCTGCACAAGCAAACGGCAAGAACTTCGAAATCGTTGTGCCACTCTACTCACGCCTGATGGCGAAGGGTGCTGGGAAAAACGTTGCCGGCATCTTTGGCTCGACCGGCTGGCACTGGTCACTGACTGACGAAGGCTCAAAAGCATTCGTTAAGTCATTCGGCACAAAATACGGCTTCCCACCAAGCCAGGCTGCGCACACATGCTACGTGCAAACCCTACTGTATGCGGATGCTGTGGCACGTGGCGGCTCGTTTAACCCGTGTTCGGTGGGCGAAGCCCTCGAAGGATTTGAGTTTGACGGCATGGGTAACGGCAAGACGCTCTACCGTGCTGAAGATCACCAGTGCATCAAGGACGTGCTCGTTGTGAAGGGGAAAGAGAACCCAGAAAACGAGTTCGACTTGCTGGAAATCGTGGAAGTGACGCCGGCCAGCCAGGTTACCTACGATCCATCAATCTTCGGCGGCGATCTGGGTTCATGTAACCCAGGGGCATAAGCCTTAGACATTCGTCCTGTCCGCCACGCAGCTGCACCGGCGGACAGGACACCTAAAACTTAACAATACATGACTAAATCAGGCAAGTGTTGCCTGTAATCTGGGAACCTCAAGGGGGGGCCAAATGGACCAGTTTATCCTGCAAATCCTGAACGGACTGGACAAGGGCAGCGCATATGCGTTGATTGCTCTTGGCTTGACGCTCATTTTTGGCACCTTGGGTGTCGTGAACTTCGCTCATGGGGCATTGTTTATGATGGGCGCGTTTTGCGCTGTGACCCTGAGCCGCTTGCTCACGCTGAGCCGCACAACTGTGGACGAAACACGCACAGACTTTTTAGGCAACCCCCTCAAAGTTGAGGTGCCATATCTTCATGACATCTTCGGCGAAAGCCTAGGCGCATCGATTATCGACTGGGCTGTGCCGCTCTCGATCTTGTTCGCTATCCCAATCATGATCGGGATTGGTGTGATCATGGAGCGTGGTTTGATCAAGCATTTCTATAGCCGCCCCCACGCTGATCAGATCCTTGTGACGTTCGGTTTGGCGATCGTGATTCAAGAAATTATTAAATATTATTTTGGCGCAAACCAAATCCCAACACCCGCTCCCGAGGCGTTTACCGGCTCGTTTGATTTCGGTACAATTCTGGGGTTTGAAGCCAACAAAATTATCTACCCTTATTGGCGGATTATCTATTTCCTATTCTCTATGGTGTTAATTGCTTGCGTGTTTGCCTTCTTGCAGTTCACGACATTCGGTATGGTTGTGCGCGCCGGTATGGCTGACCGTGAGACTGTCGGGCTTTTGGGCATCAACATCGACCGCCGCTTTACCATCATGTTTGGTATCGCCGCCGCCGTCGCAGGGCTAGCGGGTGTCATGTACACGCCGATCAACCCACCGAACTACCACATGGGCATGGACTTCCTCGTGATCTCCTTTGTTGTGGTTGTTGTTGGCGGCATGGGCAGCTTGCCCGGCGCAGTCTTGGCTGGGTTCTTGCTCGGCATCCTAGAGAGCTTTGCCTCCCTGCAAGCCGTGATTGAGGCGGTGCCTGGTATCAACCAGATCATCATCTACCTCGTCGCCATTATAATTCTATTGACACGTCCGCGTGGCCTTATGGGTCGCAAAGGCGTGATGGAGGACTGATCCCATGTTCGGAATAGCCAAAAAAGACGCTAACCTTTTATTGATCGTGGCAGGACTTGTATTGTTTGCTCCGTTCATTTTGAACCCCTTCCCCTCTGACAGTGCGATGGCACAGTTTAACGCGGGCTACCCTGACCTGATGCAGCGCTTTCTAATCTTTGGCATCTTTGCCATTGGTTTCAATATCTTGTTTGGTCTGACCGGATACCTCTCATTCGGTCATGCCGCATTCCTCGGCGTGGGCAGCTACGCTGGTGTTTGGATGATGAAACTTCTGACAATTAATGTGATTCCAGCCATTCTGGTTTCGACTCTTGTTGCAGGTGTCTTCTCAATCGCGATTGGCTACATCAGCTTGCGACGCTCCGGCATCTATTTCTCCATTCTGACGCTAGCGTTTGCACAGATGTCCTTTGCTCTAGCCGCTTCAGTTTTGCAGGGTGTGACTGGAGGTGAAACAGGCCTTCAAACAGCGCTCAACGATCCACGCATCCTTGATACTGCCTCCACAGGGGGCAACATTCCCGCTCCTGCAATATTCGGCATGCAAATGCGCGATAGTGCAGAAATGGTTTTAGGCGGTTGGACCTTCACGTTTAACGTGGGCTACTACTTGTGCGCCGTCGTGATGATCTTGGCGTTCTACACCGCGATCCGTATCTTCCGCTCACCTTTCGGTCTGATGTTGCGTGCGATTAAATCAAACCAACAGCGTCTGAACTACACAGGCCTCAACACACGGCCCTATATGTTGGCATGCTTTGTCATCTCAGGTATGTACGCTGGCCTTGCTGGTGGTCTGATGGTTGCAATGGACCCGCTTGCAGGCGCAGAGCGGATGCAGTGGACTGCATCTGGTGAGGTTGTTTTGATGACCATCCTTGGCGGCGCAGGCACATTAATCGGACCCGTTCTGGGCGCGGGTATGATCAAATACTTCGAGAACATCTTCTCCAAAATCAATGGAACCGTGCTGCACCAGTGGTTTGCCTTTATGCCTGATGGCCTCGAAGATGTGATTGTTGCAATGATATACCCGTTTATCGGTAAAGGCTGGCACCTAACACTTGGTATCGTATTCATGCTTGTCGTTATCTTCCTGCCCGGTGGTTTGGTTGAAGGCGGACAGCGCGTCGGTGCAATGTTCAAACGCAAAGCGAAGGCCGATGAAAAATCATCCGCCGACGTCGAACCCGCAGAATAAGGAGCCTGAATTATGGGTATTCTAGAAGTCAAAGGGGTCAACAAACGTTTCGGCGGTCTGCAAGCCCTTGGTGATGTTAACCTCAGCGTTGCAGAAAACAGCGTCCACGCAATCATCGGTCCAAACGGAGCGGGTAAATCCACCCTCCTGAACTGTCTGATCGGTAAACTGATCCCCGACACGGGATCGGTCACTTTCGAAGGGCAATCGGTCTTGGGCCGCACGCCCTTCGAAATCTGCCAAATGGGCATTAGCCGTGTGTTCCAAACGCCTGAAATTTTCACAGATTTGAGCGTTATGGAAAACATGTTGATCCCCTGCTTTGCCAAGCGTGACGGTGCATTTGCGATGAACGCCATCGGTTCTGTGACATCACAGGCTGAAGTGCAGGACAAAGCGATGCAAATGCTTGAGGACATGAACTTGGCCGATAAACGTCACATGCTGACGGGCTCCATGTCGCGCGGTGATAAACGCCGCCTCGAGATTGCGATGTGTTTGTCACAAGATCCACGTCTGCTGCTGCTCGATGAGCCAACAGCCGGCATGGCGCGTGCAGATACAAACAACACAATCGACCTTCTTAAGCAGATCAAAGAAGAGCGCGACATCACAATCGCGATCATCGAACACGATATGCACGTTGTTTTCTCACTGGCAGAGCGGATCACCGTTTTGGCACAAGGCACACCGTTGGTCGAAGATACGCCCGAAAACATTAAGGGCCACCCGAAAGTACGCGAAGCCTACCTCGGCGAGAGCGTGGATTAAGGGAAGGATACAGAACAATGAATGTAAAACCCGACTTCAGCAAAAACGCCAACCAAGCCGCGACTGCACCAGCATTCCTCAGCGTTTGGGACATGCACGCCTACTACGGCGAAAGCTACATCGTGCAAGGCGTCAGCTTTAACGTCCACGAAGGTGAAATCCTCGCACTCTTGGGCCGCAACGGTGCTGGCAAAACATCAACCCTGCGCTCCATCGCGCGCATGGGTGACCCCGAAGTACGCAAGGGCGAGATTTGGCTCGACCACCAGCCGCTTCACCAAATGTCCAGCCACCAAGCTGCCGGTGCGGGTCTGGGCCTTGTGCCAGAAGACCGTCGCATCATCCCCGGCTTGACCGTTGAGGAAAACATCACACTGGCACAGATTGCACCGCCCATCGGTTGGTCCCATGAGCGCCTCTACGAGATGTTCCCACGCCTTGGTGAGCGTCGCAAACAAGAGGGCATTACCCTATCGGGTGGTGAGCAGCAGATGCTCGCGATTGCCCGTGCACTTGCCCGCGACATCAAAGTGCTGCTGCTTGATGAGCCTTACGAAGGTCTTGCACCCGTCATCGTCGACGAGATCGAAAAGACGCTGATGACTATCAAAGAGCAGGGCATCACAACTGTTATCGTTGAGCAGAACGCTGTGCGTGCTCTTGAGTTGGCCGACCGTGCGGTGATCCTTGATACTGGTGGCATCGTCTTTGACGGCACCGCTCAAGAGGTTCTGGAAAACGCCGAGCTGCGCGCTGAGTACCTCGCGATTTAAGCACCTCACCTTCATGTGCGCCGCGCCTGCGCCATCACAAAACTGGTGTTTGGCGCGGCGCACATACCCCACTCGTTCTATTTATTCTGTACAGTCCCCTGTGGCGCTGTCGTAATCGCTCCCTGACCAATTGATTGAAGGAGGCTGACAAAATGTCTGACCTGAGCCCCTCACCCGAATTTGCAAAAAACGCCCATATTGATGCGGAAGGCTATGCCAAGACATACGCCGCAAGCATCGCCGACCCCGCCGCGTTCTGGGGCAAGGAAGGCAAACGCATCGATTGGATCAAGCCATTCACTGAAGTCAAAGATGTCGATTACACACTGGGTCAAGTGAAAATCAATTGGTACGCAGACGGCACGCTGAACGTGGCCGCCAACTGTATCGACCGCCATCTTGCGACACGCGCCAACCAAACTGCGATCATCTGGGAGCCTGACAGCCCGACGGACGAAGCCAAGCACATCACCTACCAAGAGTTGCACGACAACACCTGCCGCATGGCGAATGTGCTTGCAGATCTTGGCGTCACCAAAGGTGACCGCGTTGTGCTGTACCTACCGATGATCCCCGAAGCTGCCTATGCCATGCTGGCCTGCGCACGGATGGGTGCGATCCACTCAATCGTGTTTGCTGGTTTCTCACCGGATGCGCTGGCATCACGGATCAACGGCTGCGAAGCGAAAGTTGTGATTACCGCTGATGAAGCCCCCCGCGGTGGACGCAACACTGCGCTGAAATCCAACACCGACAAAGCACTTGAAAGCTGTGACGCAGGCGTGAAGAGCCTTGTGGTAAAACGTACAGGTGGTGACGTAGCGTGGACTGACCGCGACGTTGATTACAACGCCTTGGCCGCAAAAGCAGACACCAGATTCGCCCCCGTTGAGATGGGCGCCGAAGATCCGCTGTTCATCCTTTATACATCCGGCTCAACCGGTCAGCCGAAGGGCGTTGTGCACACATCAGGCGGATATCTTGTCTATGCGGCAATGACCCATCAGTACACGTTCGATTACCACGACGGCGACGTCTATTGGTGCACCGCGGACGTGGGCTGGGTCACGGGCCACAGCTATATCGTCTACGGCCCTCTCGCCAATGGCGCGACCACAGTGATGTTTGAAGGCGTGCCGACGTATCCCGATGCCAGCCGTTTTTGGCAGGTTTGTGAAAAGCACAGCGTAAACCAATTCTACACTGCCCCAACGGCCATCCGCGCCTTGATGGGGCAAGGTAACGAGTTTGTGGAGAAATGCGATTTGTCAGCGCTCAAGATTTTGGGCACGGTTGGTGAGCCGATCAACCCAGAGGCATGGAACTGGTACAACGACGTTGTCGGCAAAGGTACCTGCCCCATCGTTGACACATGGTGGCAAACAGAAACGGGCGGTCACTTGATGACACCGATGCCTGGCGCAACAACCCTTAAGCCGGGATCGGCGCAACAACCGTTCTTCGGCATTGAGCCTGCGGTTCTGGATGCAACCTCTGGCGAGGAGATCCACGGTAATGACGTTGAAGGCGTTCTGGTCATCAAAGACAGCTGGCCGGGTCAAATGCGCACTGTTTGGGGTGACCATGAACGTTTTGAGAAGACGTATTTCTCAGACTACAAAGGCTACTATTTCACAGGTGACGGCTGCCGCCGCGACGCAGACGGTGATTACTGGATCACCGGCCGTGTAGACGACGTGATCAACGTATCCGGCCACCGAATGGGCACGGCGGAAGTTGAAAGCGCATTGGTCGCGCATGCCAAAGTCGCCGAAAGCGCTGTTGTGGGTTATCCTCATGACATCAAAGGCCAAGGTATTTACGCCTATGTCACCCTGATGACCGGTGAAGAACCATCAGACGCGCTTCGCAAAGAGCTTGAAACATGGGTACGTTCAGAAATCGGGCCAATCGCCAAGCCGGATCTGATCCAATGGGCACCGGGTTTGCCAAAAACGCGCTCAGGCAAAATCATGCGCCGTATTTTGCGCAAGATCGCCGAAGATGACTTTGCGACACTGGGCGACACCTCAACACTTGCGGACCCAAGTGTGGTGGACGATCTGATCGAAAACCGGATGAACCGAAAAGGCTAAGCCACATTCGGATCCCCTTCATCGAAAACGTGATCAGCACCTGCATGTGAAAACAACATGCGGGTGCTTTCCCTTGGGAAAACCTTGGCCTATACACGACCGGAATAAGTGGTAATAGCCCACGGGAAGATCAGAGGGATAATAAGATCATGGCGAAGAAACCCCACGAGACAGATGTTGAGTTTATTCAGGCACTTGCAGCTCTTTTGAATGAAAACGAACTGACTGAATTGCAGGTAAAACGCGACTACGGCGAGAACGACAGCCTAAACGTGCGTGTGAGCAAACAAACAAATGTGGTCCAAGCCGCAGCCCCTGCAATGGCCGCCGTTGCAGCACCAGTTGCCGCAGCGCCAGCGCCCGGAGCAGCAGCCCCCGCGGCAAGTGCCCCCGCGGCAAGTGCCGCCAGTGAGGACCCATCCGATCACCCCGGCGCAGTGGCGTCGCCCATGGTCGGCACAGCGTATCTGCAGGCCGAACCCGGTAGCCCCGCGTTCGTAAGCGTGGGCGCACAAGTCAACGAAGGCGACACCGTGTTGATCATCGAAGCGATGAAAACGATGAACCACATCCCTGCCCCGCGCTCAGGCACCGTGAAACGCATCTTGGTTGCTGATGGTGACCCAGTTGAGTTCGGCGCACCTTTGATGATCATCGAATAAGGCAGTCAGCATGTTCGATAAAATCCTCATTGCGAACCGCGGCGAGATTGCCCTTCGCGTCATCCGTGCTTGCCGCGAGATGGGCATCGGCAGTGTTGCCGTGCACTCAACAGCTGACAGTGACGCGATGCACGTACGCATGGCCGACGAAGCCATCTGTATCGGGCCGCCCTCGTCTACTGACAGTTACCTGAACGTCGCCGCGATTGTGGCCGCCTGCGAAGTAACCGGCACCCAAGCGATCCACCCCGGCTATGGCTTTTTGTCTGAAAACGCTAATTTCGTGCAGATTTTGCAGGATCACGGCATCACCTTCATCGGCCCCACAGCCGAGCACATCCGTGTGATGGGTGACAAAATCACAGCCAAAGACACAATGAAACGCCTTGGCGTGCCATGTGTTCCAGGCTCTGACGGTGGCGTGCCTGATCTTGAAACCGCGCTGCAAGTTGGTCGTGACATTGGTTATCCGGTGATCATCAAAGCAACTGCGGGTGGCGGCGGCAAAGGCATGAAAGTGGCCAATTCCGAAGAGGAAATGACCAATGCTTTCCGCACTGCACGGTCTGAAGGCAAAGCAAACTTCGGCAACGATGAAGTCTATATTGAGAAATATCTCGATACACCGCGCCACATCGAAATTCAGGTGTTTGGCGACGGTAAAGGCAAAGCCGTTCACCTCGGAGAGCGCGACTGTTCACTGCAACGCCGCCACCAAAAGGTCTTTGAAGAGGCGCCCGGCCCCTCAATTGACGCTGAAACGCGCGCCAACATCGGGGAAATCTGTGCGAATGCTGTCGCCGACATCAACTATATCGGCGCAGGGACAATCGAGTTTCTTTATGAGAATGGCGAGTTCTACTTCATCGAGATGAACACCCGCCTTCAAGTAGAACACCCTGTTACTGAAGGCATCTTTGGCGTTGATCTGGTCCGCGAACAAATCCTTGTGGCGGCCGGCGAAGATATGACGTTTGGCCAAGACGATCTTGAGATCAACGGTCACTCCATCGAAGTTCGGATCAACGCAGAGCGCCTGCCAAACTTTGCGCCCTGTCCCGGCAAGATCACCCAGTATCACGCGCCCGGCGGCTTAGGTGTGCGCATGGATTCCGCCCTCTACGATGGCTATTCAATCCCGCCCTACTACGACAGCTTGATCGGTAAACTGATCGTCCATGGACGCGACCGTCCCGAAGCCTTGGCTCGTCTCAGCCGCGCCTTGAGCGAGCTGATTGTTGACGGTGTCGATACGACTGTTCCGCTCTTTTACGCACTTCTGGCAGAGCAAGACATTCTGGATGGTAACTATGACATCCATTGGCTTGAGCACTGGCTGGAAACAAACTTGCAGGGCTAACCTCTTGAAAACATAATACATCTGGCCAGTTGAAAGACTGGCCCTTTCTTTTTGGGCCAAGCTGGCGCACTCTACGCAAGAAAGGCTCATGTCACATGCCAAAGGACAAACTCAGCTCCGATCTGGTGCTTCAAGCCTACCGCTCGGGTATTTTCCCGATGTCGGAAGGCCGTGAAGTCAATGAGATCTTCTGGGTTGACCCACGTCAGCGCGGCATCTTCGAGCTGGACCGTTTTCACATCTCACGGTCGCTCGCAAAAGCGATGCGCACCACACTGCATGGCGTCACCCTTAATCGGGCGTTTGAAGAGGTCGTTGATCAATGTGCGGCGCGAAGCGAAACGTGGATCAACGCGCAGATCAAGGAGCTGTACCTCGAGCTGCATACCCTCGGGGATGCCCACTCAATTGAAGTACGCGGCGAAGACAACACCCTGATCGGCGGTGTCTACGGGGTAGCCATAGGCACTGCGTTTTTTGGCGAAAGCATGTTTTCGAACGCGACTAATGGCTCAAAAATGGCACTCGCCTATTTGATCGATATGCTGCGGACGCAAGGATTCAGCTTGTTTGATACTCAATTTCTCACAGATCACCTCGCCAGCCTTGGTGCTGTCGAAATCCCACGTGCAGAATATCACCGCCGCCTTGGTATGGCGCTTTCTCAGAGTGCTAATTTTACATTTACAGACGGGCGTGCGCCAAGCCCTCAGGCTGTTTTACAGCGCAATACCCAGACGTCATAGCGTGGGTGTTCTAGCGCATTCAGCGCCGGTGCAGAGGCAATCATCCAACCGTCAAACACCGGATCACTGGCCCCTTGCGCGCGCACGGTAATCAGCGCGAAGGCATCGCCCGTCGGGTTTGACGTCGGGTACCGGCATTCGCGCAATTGCACATTAATCAAGCCCTTTTGAGCCGACTGACCTGATGCAAGGTCAAAGTCTGACACAGTACCGTTGGTTTTATCGAGAACGCGTAGCGTACCGCCTGTTGCAGTCTCAGCAGATTGCGCAAAACTGGCAGACGCAGAGATAAATAGCGCAGCTAGAGAACGCCAAATCACTGTCATTCAGTTGATCCACCGACAAAACGCAGCAGCAGTGTGATAAGACTAACGGCGCTTTGGGTGTCTTCGACCTCATCGCCACTGGCAAAGTAGAATTCTGACCCACCGGGGGAAATGTTGACGAAGTTACCGCCAAGCAGACCCTCAGATTCAATTGAGATTGCACTATCATCGGGGATTTCAACACCGTCTGCGATCGCCAGTGTTGTTTCAGCGCGGTACGTGACTGGGTTCAAATCCATCGCCGTGACAGCGCCGATCTTGACGCCAGCCAGTCGCACATCTGTTCCAACCGCGACACCATCCGCGCTGCGAAAGCTTGCTTGCAGAGTGAATTGGCCGCCTGAGTTTACACCAAAGCCTGTCAGGCCTGCTGCATAGATCAAAAAGGCCGTAGCTGCCGCCAGAACGACGCCACCAAGGGCAATTTCACCGCGGGAATACGTCATGCAAACACCTTTGCCTATTTACAGAAAAATCGGTCAGAACCCTGCGACTTACTCCGGCGTCCACGCCTCGTAGTCGCTACGCGGGGCTGGATCACCTTTACGGATAGAACCTGCCGGCGCATAAGCAAGCGTTGTACCGGTTAGGTTCGGTAGGTGCTCTTTTTCCCATGGTTTGTGTACCAGTGGCGCATCTGTAGGGGTTTCATTCCACGTGTGGTGGAGCCAACCGTGCCAGTCAGGATCAACCCGTGAAGCTTCGGCTTCCCCGTTGAAAATTACCCAACGGCGCACGGCGTCTTTGCTTTGATAAAACTTATTTCCTTGGGAATCTTGGCCGACCAAAGTACCTTTGCGCCACGTCCATAGCTGTGTTCCGAGTGTTTGTCCGTCCCACCAAACGGCGGCCCGTTTCAAGAAGTTCAAAATACCCATGGGTGCCCTCTTTGATCTGCTTGCCTTGCTATGCCGCATTTGTGCCCCAACGTCTAGGCAGATTACGTCTTGCATACGATCTGCGCGGTGCGCTTAGGCCAGTGCTGTAACTTCGATCTCAATCCGGAAACGGGGGTGCAAAAGCTTTGCTTCAATCACCGTGGCCGCTGGCGGATTATCACCGAACGCCTCAGAAAGCTGCGGCCAGCAGGCCTCAAACTCTGTGATGTCGGGCAAATAATACGTCACGCGCACGGCTTTCGAGATGTCGGAACCTGCCTCAGTCAGCGCATTCTTGATGGTCTCAAGCGCAGAACCGCATTGGCTGACAACGTCATCACCTTGACCAACGGTACCGGCGACAAACGCAAATCCAGCCGCAACAACAGCGCGGCAATAACCAATCTTGGCTTCAAACTCTCCGCCGGACTGTATGCGCTTGATCATGCGGTTGCATCTTCTTTGGTTTTTGTATCACCGTGGATCAGCAAAGGTTCTACATCGGAATTAACAGCTTCTTCATTGACCACCACCTCGGTGACGCTTTCCTGACCTGGCATGTCAAACATGGTATCAAGCAAGATATCTTCGAGGATCGAGCGCAGACCACGCGCACCAGTTTTACGCTCAATCGCGCGCTTAGAAATGGCGGACAACGCATCGTCAGTGAAGGTCAGCTGAACGTCCTCAAGCTCAAACAGACGCTGGTATTGCTTCACCAGCGCGTTCTTAGGCTGGGTTAGAATAGTGACCAGCGCGTCTTCGTCCAAGTCTTCAAGCGTCGCGATAACGGGCAAGCGGCCAACAAATTCCGGGATTAGGCCAAATTTAAGTAGATCCTCAGGTTCGAGGTCTTTGAAATACTCACCCACAGTCTTTTGGCTTTCGTCTTTGACGTCAGCCCCAAAGCCCATCGCAGATCCCTTGCCGCGCTGCGCAATGATCTTATCAAGGCCTGCGAACGCCCCGCCGCAAATGAACAGAATGTTGGTTGTATCCACCTGCAAAAACTCTTGCTGTGGATGCTTGCGCCCACCTTGGGGCGGCACAGAAGCAACTGTACCTTCCATGATCTTCAGCAAAGCCTGCTGCACGCCCTCACCTGACACATCGCGGGTAATTGACGGATTATCAGACTTGCGCGTAATTTTATCAACTTCGTCGATGTAGACGATGCCGCGCTGTGCGCGCTCGACGTTGTATTCGGACGCCTGCAGCAGCTTCAAAATAATGTTCTCAACGTCTTCACCAACATAACCGGCTTCGGTCAATGTGGTGGCGTCGGCCATGGTGAAGGGCACATCAAGAATGCGCGCCAAAGTTTGGGCGAGAAGTGTTTTACCGCACCCCGTTGGCCCGATCAGCATGATGTTTGATTTCGCTAACTCAATGTCAGAGCCGTTGCCCGCGTGGTTCAGTCGTTTGTAGTGGTTGTGAACCGCTACCGACAGCACCCGCTTTGCCTTGGCTTGACCAATGACGTAATCGTCCAACACACCGCAAATCTCGAGCGGTGTCGGCACGCCTTCGGATGACTTCAGACCAGTCGCTTTTGTCTCTTCACGGATGATATCCATGCACAATTCAACGCATTCATCACAAATGAATACCGTTGGACCCGCGATAAGTTTGCGCACCTCATGCTGCGATTTACCGCAAAAGCTGCAGTAAAGTGTGTTCTTTCCGTCGCCGCTTGCTTGGTTGGTCATAGTATCATCCTTTGGGGGCGTGTCCCCCGAGTTGCGTTTGGTGCCATCTAGAAGTCGCCCCATGCTAAGACAGGCAAAAATCGGCTACAATGCGAAAATGCCCCTATTTCGAGAAATTGGGGGCATTCTTCTAATCGTTTAAGCGGTGTTGCAATCAAAGGTTAACAAGGGCTTAACACATTCATGTCCTACCCAAGTCTTCCGATGGAAAAGCGTCACTACGCGTCGTCACCTTTGGAGCGGTTTTCAACGATCTCGTCGATCAAGCCCCAGTCTTTTGCCTCTTCGGGCGACATGAAGTTATCACGCTCAAGCGCTGCCTCGACGTCTTTCAACTTGTTGCCCGTGTGCTTGACGTAGATCTCATTCAAACGGGTTTTCAGTTTTTGTGTTTCCTGAGCGTGGATCATGATGTCTGTCGCCTGCCCTTGGTATCCGCCGGAAGGTTGGTGAACCATCACGCGGCTGTTTGGCAGAGAAAAGCGCATGCCTTTTTCGCCAGCCGTCAACAGAAGCGAGCCCATGGACGCCGCTTGCCCGATCACGAGTGTTGATACCTTGGGGCGGATATACTGCATGGTGTCATAAATTGACAAACCTGACGTCACCACACCGCCTGGTGAATTGATGTACATACTAATCTCTTTGGACGGATTTTCAGCCTCAAGGTGGAGCAACTGCGCCACGACAAGCTGTGACATGCCATCATGTACGGGGCCGTTCAAAAAGATGATCCGCTCCTTCAAGAGGCGCGAGAAAATGTCATAGGCGCGTTCGCCACGGCTGGTTTGCTCAACAACCATGGGGACAAGGTTCATATATGTTTCGACTGGATCTTTCATGGGAATGCCTCATCCTGCATGTGTGTGCCACTACTTAGTAGCCTCAATTTACCAAGATAAGATTAGGGCGCGTGATAGCGGGCTGCAAGGCGGCGCGAGGCTTTTTGTTGAAACCACTTCATGGCGCGTTATCTGCCGCCCATGACACAAA
>NZ_CBFHHE010000028.1:0-25406 GCF_965655635.1 Nereida sp. | reverse complement strand
ATGCGCGCGGCAAATTTTGCGCGCAACGAAGCATCTTCAATGATTACATTGCCCGAGTGGGACCCTGCGATGTTGAAGGTTTTGGTTGTCGCCGTCATCATAACGGTGCGCGCGACAGTATCTGTTTCATGGGCAATCTGTTGATAGGGGATGTGCTTGGCGTCTGGTGACAGAATGAGGTCGTGATGAATTTCGTCGCTGACCACGATCAAGTCGTGACGTTTGGCAAAATGTGCGATGTCTGTCAGCTCTTGATGTGTCCAGACCCGTCCGCTGGGATTATGCGGTGAGCACAGCATCATCATCGTTTCGCGCCCCGTCATTGCCGCCTCAAAGGCGTCAAAATCAAGGGTGTATTTCCCATCTGTTTGCGTCAAATCAAGTTCGGTCACTGCACGCCCTGCGGCTTTAATGACGCGGGCAAAGGCATGGTATACGGGGGTGAACAGAACCACCGCATCGCCTTCGTTTGTAAAGGCGTCCACACACATGGCGGTACCGTTGACCAACCCGTGGGTTGTGAAAATCCACTCGGGCTGTACGTCCCAGCCATGGCGATTTTTCATCCACCACTGAATGGCGGCGGTGTATTTACTGTCATCCCCGAAATAGCCGTACACCTCGTGGTCACGCATATTTTGGATGGCGTCTTGGATGCACTGGGGCGCTGCAAAATCCATGTCCGCCACCCACATCGAAAGGCCTTCATCGGCAGAAACGCCATAGATGCTTTCCATCATGTCCCACTTCACTGAATGGGTGCCGCGGCGGTCGATGATTTCGTCAAAGCTCATGGGGGTTTCTCCGGATTACATGTAACACTGGCAGTGTTAGCCGCGCCCACCGTGATTGCAAGCAGGGCTATTGCCTGCGGGGTGATTGCAAGCAAAGCGGCGATGTCTTATGTGCCGCACATGAGCATTTTACCCATCCTGATCCACCCTGATCCCCGTCTTAAGAAAGTGGCAGAGCCCATTGAGGCCGTCACCTACAAGCTGCGCAAGCTTGCCGATGATATGCTTGAGACGATGTATGACGCCCCGGGCATTGGCCTTGCTGCCAACCAAATTGGTGTGCTGCAGCGGATTATTGTTCTGGATTGCGTCAAAGAAGAGGGCGAGGAACCGCGCCCGCTGGTAATGATGAACCCCGAAGTGATTGCCGAAAGCGATGATGTTGGTGTCTACGATGAGGGCTGCTTGTCGATCCCTGAGCAATACGCCGAAGTTGAGCGCCCTGCGGTTGTGACTGTGCGTTGGCTTGGTCTCGACGGGCAGTCCCATGAAGAAGAATTTGATGGTCTGTGGGCGACTTGTGTTCAGCACGAGATTGATCACTTAGACGGCAAACTTTTTATCGATTATCTGCGCCCCCTCAAACGGCAAATGATCACCCGTAAGATGCAAAAGCTTAAGCGCGAATTGGCGCGGGGGTAGAGATCAGACATGGCGCAGATCCGTCCGTTTGTTATGTGGCCTGACCGCCGTTTGCTGACCAAAGCCGCTGCTGTTGAGGCCGTAACCGATGAGACGCGCCGCATCTGGGATGACATGATCGAGACGATGGACGCAATGCCTGGTGTTGGTCTTGCGGGGCCACAAATTGGTGTGATGCAGGCCCTCGCCGTTGTTGATGCGAGTGATAAACGCGGCCAAGCGATTTGCATGGCAAACCCGCGTATTGTTGCAGCCAGTGGCGTGCTGCGTGAGCACGAAGAGGCCAGCCCGAATTTGCCGTTTGTAAGTGCGGTGGTGAAGCGCCCGCGTGCTGTGACAGTTTCATATCTTGACCGCGACGGCGTGGCGCAAGAGCGCGATTTGGTCGATGTGTGGGCTACATCTGTTCAGCACCAGATTGATCACCTTGCAGGCAGGCTCTTTATTCACCGCTTGTCACGGCCCAAGCGCGATATGCTGATCAAAAAGTCGCTCAAAGCTCAAAAGGGGTAAGCCATGCGTATTGTATTTATGGGCACGCCAGATTTTTCGGTGCCTATTCTGGATGCGTTGGTGGATGCGGGACACGAGATTGCAGCCGTTTATTGTCAGCCGCCTCGTCCTGCGGGTCGCGGTAAAAAAGACCGCCCCACACCGGTTCATGCGCGGGCCGACGCCTTGGGACTGCCTGTTTATCACCCCGTAAGCTTGCGCACCCCCGAGGCCCAAGCCGAGTTTGCAGCGCATCATGCAGAGGTTGCCGTGGTGGCTGCCTACGGTTTGATCCTGCCGCAGGCCGTGCTGGATGCGCCTGAAAAAGGATGTTTGAACATCCACGCGAGTCTGCTGCCCTGTTGGCGTGGTGCTGCCCCAATTCACCGCGCGATTATGGCGGGTGATGCGCACACCGGTGTGTGCATTATGCAGATGGAAGTGGGGCTTGATACTGGGCCGGTGCTGTCGCGGCATGAAACACCTATTGCCACCGGTGAAACGGCTGGCGCGCTGCACGATCGTTTATCAGGCATGGGGGCGCAGGCCATCGTAAGTGCGCTTGCCCAACTTGATGATTTAATCCCGACACCACAGCCCGAAGATGGTGTGACCTACGCTCATAAAATCGACAAAGCAGAGGCGGAGATTGATTGGTCCAACACCGCGACCGAGATCGACCGCCAAATCCGTGGCCTATCGCCGTTTCCCGGTGCGTGGACCATGGCGGATAGTGTGCGTGTCAAGCTTTTGGAAAGCCGTGTTGCTGATGAAGCTAGCGATACCGCGCAAGCCGGTCAGGTGCTTGGGGGTTTTACAGTTGCCTGCGGTGAGGGTGCCGTACAGATCGGTCGGGCGCAAAGGGCTGGAAAGTCGGCGCAAGATGTGGATGAGTTCTTACGAGGGAAGCCGCTTCCCTCGTTATTAGGGAGCTAGTATGGCGTTTTTTGCCTTTTCGGGTCTTTGTTTATTGCGTGTGTTGTTGGGTATATTGCCGAGAAATCAGGCTTCACGCACAACGGCTATGTGCCTTCTATCATCATTTGTATCGGTGGGACGGTGGCATTTTTCATGCTGCGGGTCATGTTTGGTGTCAGGTTCGGCAGCCCGGGCGTGAATGCGATTGTTTCAAGCATTGGCGCGCTGGTGATCGTCCCGTGGCATTGGCGTAGATAACGCTTGGCCGTAGCTTAGCTGCGCTGCTTGAACGGTTCCATGCCTGCGCGGGCAAGCTCATCTGCGCGCTCGTTTTCAGGGTGCCCTGCGTGGCCTTTGACCCACTCCCAAGTCACTGAATGCCGCGCGGTTGCTTCATCAAGGCGCTGCCACAATTCGACATTTTTCACGGGCTTTTTTGCCGCAGTTTTCCAGCCGCGACGTTTCCAGCCGTGTATCCATTCGGTAATGCCACCTTTCACATAGGCACTGTCCGTGACCACCGTGACCACGGCGGGCCGCTCAAGCGTTTCAAGTGAATGGATGGCTGCCAAAAGTTCCATGCGGTTGTTGGTGGTCTGCGCTTCGCCGCCCTTCAATTCGCGCTCTTTCAGGACTTTGTCACCGTCTTTGGCGATAAGGATCGCCCCCCATCCGCCAGGACCTGGGTTTCCGCTGCACGCGCCGTCCGTATATGCATAGATTTGGGCCATATCAGCGCGTTGCTCTTAGAATAATGAAGGGATCTTCCGTGCCTGCTAGCCCGACTTCCCGACCCTGTCGAGACGCGATTGGCCTAAAGCCGGTGCTGTGCAGGTGGTCGGTCAATTCGGTAGGGGTAAAGAAGGTGTAAAGCCGCCCCAATTTGTCGCGCTTGGTGCCTGTACCTGTTTTGAGGCCAAGGTGCAGTAAGCCACCGTTCTTTAGCGCCGCGTGAATGGCCTTAAGGTGGCGTCGGAAATCCTGGCGGGCGGCGTGCAGCAAACTAAAGTTCGCCCAGACACCGTCAAAGGTCTGTTGGCATTCAAGCGCATCAAACGTTTTCTGTTCGGCCTCAATGCCGTGCAACCGTCGCGCCAATGCTACCATTTCAGCACTGGCATCCCATGCGGTAACACACAGGCCTGCGTGCTGCATCATTGCGGCGGAATGTGCGGGCCCACATCCCAGATCAAGGACGTGCCCACCGTCCGGCAGCGCGTCAATAAACGCCTGAAGATCAGCGTCGGGCGCAGTGTTGGAAAAATGCTCTGCGTAGGCAGCCGCACGTGCATCATAGGTGGCGATCGTTTCAAGGTCGCTCACGCGTAAACTCCGACTGCAAGGCAGCCCACAACCAGTGCGGTCAGCAATCCGCGCAAATTCATCCACCAGCTTGGTGCCAACCCAAGCCGCCAAAAGAACCAGTCAAGCAGTAGCAATCCAAGGAACCCGAAGATTAGCGATGTCCCCGCAGACGTAGGCCCGCCGCCGGTCATGAAAAACGCCCAAAGCGCCGGAATGACCGACAGGGCGTATCCCGCCGTTGCCATGCGCCCTGTGGTTTTGGCCGCAAACCCCCAAAGCACGCCGGACATGAATGACAAGATAACCGAGCCATAGAAAAGCTGCACGTAAGGCCCAACAAAGCGTGGGCCCAAGTTGACGCTGCCCCAAATTTGCAGATCGGCATTCACGGTTGTCAGCGCACCCCACGCAAATGGGATCACACCGGCCAGACCAAGCAACAGGGCAGAACGTGGGATTTGCATCATGCAGGTTCGCGCAACACGCGCGGCACTTTGAATTCAACGTTTTCTTCTGCGGTGACTACTTGCTCAACGGTCACATCAAAGCGTGATTTGAATGCATCAATGACCTCGTTGATCAGTACTTCGGGGGCTGATGCACCTGCGGTGATGCCAATGCTCTTAATCCCTGCAAGCGCGCGCCAATCAATGTTTTCAGCGCGCATCACAAGTTGGGAATAGGTGCAGCCTGCTTTGCGACCAACCTCAACAAGGCGCTGACTGTTTGAGGAATTGGGCGCACCCACTACCAGCATTGCATCGCATTTCGGCGCCATGGCCTTAACGGCCTCTTGGCGGTTGGTCGTGGCATAACAGATGTCTTCTTTATGCGGTCCAACAATGTTGGGAAAACGTGTGTTCAGCGCCTCAACGATGTCTTTGGTATCATCGACCGACAGGGTTGTTTGGGTCACGAAGGCAAGCTGATTGGGGTCGCGCACGTCGATGCGGGCGACGTCGTCGACAGTCTCAACCAGTATCACCTCACCGTCAGGCAGCTGTCCCATGGTGCCTACCGTTTCGGGGTGTCCGGCGTGACCGATCATGACCATTTGCAATCCGTTGTCTGCATGGCGCTGTGCTTCGATGTGCACTTTGCTCACCAGTGGGCAGGTTGCATCCACATAAACCATTTCACGGGCGGAGGCGGCGGCAGGCACTGACTTTGGCACCCCATGTGCCGAGAAAATAACCGGCCTGTCATCTGGGCATTCATCCAGTTCTTCAACGAAAACTGCGCCTTGCTCGCGCAGGGTGTCGACAACAAATTTGTTGTGAACGATCTCGTGGCGAACATAGACAGGCGCGCCCCATTTCTCGATCGCCATTTCAACGATCTTAATGGCGCGGTCCACGCCGGCGCAAAAGCCGCGTGGGGCTGCAAGGTATAAGGTAAGCGGCGCTTTGGTCATGAAGGTCTCCAACGATTGCCCAGAAACTATGCGTTTTGCGGTGGCGGCGTCTAGGGGCGGATTGAAAATGCTGCTGTGGTGTGCGTTAGAAGAGACAAGAATTTTTAAGGGGCCATCGCTGTGGCGACACAAACCAAAACCGAACCGACTGTCTGTTTGATTGCCATGGGCAGCAACATGCAGACCGAGGCCGAAACCAGCCGCATGATTATTGAACGTGCAGCAGGCGAAGTGGCGCGCGTTTTGGGTCCAGTGCAACAAAGCGGTCTGTACGCAACGCCTTGCTTTCCAGCAGGGGCGGGCCCTGATTATGTCAACGCCGCGCTGGCGCTTTTCACGGATTTGCCAGCAGCCTCTGTGCTGAAGGCGTTGCACAAAATAGAAGCCGATTTTGGTCGCCAGCGTGTGCAGCGGTGGGGCCAGCGGACGCTTGATCTTGATCTGTTGGCGCTTGGTACACAGGTTGCCCCTGATCTAGCGACATTTGATCGCTGGCAAAACCTGCCGCTTGAAACCCAGAAATTAAGCGCGCCGGACCAATTGATCTTGCCGCACCCACGTTTGCACGAGCGGGCGTTTGTCCTTGTCCCGCTTGCAGACGTTGCACCAACATGGTGCCATCCTGTGCTGGGGCAAACGGTGACAGAGCTGCTTGCGCGCAGTCCTGCAGAAGACATCGCAGAGGTGTCGTTGATCTGCTCTGGCGAAGAATGGCGCATTTGAGCTAGTTTTCAGTTGCAAATAAAGGGAATCTGCCCTAGTTGCCTATTCTTCATGGATTTTTCCCAATTTGGAGGGCTGCCTGATGGCGCGCGTTACCGTAGAAGATTGCGTTGATAAGGTTCCGAACCGTTTCGATTTGGTTATGCTGGCTGCACATCGCGCCCGCGAAATCGCGAGCGGGGCGCCCATCACTGTGGACCGTGACAACGACAAAAACCCTGTTGTTTCTCTGCGTGAGATCGCTGATGAGACACAGCAAGCGGATGATCTTCGCGAGCGTCTGATCGAGAGCAACCAGAACCAGATCGAAGTCGACGAAGCAGAAGACGATGATATGGCGCTTCTGATGGGTCAGGAAACTGACAAGCCGGCAGAAAACGATATGGCGGAAGAAGATCTTTTGCGCGCCATGTTGATGGAAGCTCAAGATCAAAAGTAAGGGCTTAGCTGCTAGATGATCCCAGTCGATGACCTGATCGCGCTGGTCCGCAGCTATAATCCACATACGAACGAAGATGTGCTGCGCAGGGCTTACGATTACGGCCTGCGCATGCACGAAGGTCAGTTTCGCCATTCCGGCGAACCATACTTTTCGCACCCCGTATCTGTTGCCGCCATTCTGACTGAGCAGCGCCTTGATGACGCCACGCTCGTCACGGCGCTTTTACATGACACAATCGAAGACACGGACGCCTCCTATGCCGAGGTCAGTAAGCTGTTCTCTGGTGAGGTGGCGGATTTGGTGGACGGCGTCACCAAGCTGACCAATATTCAACTGACCAGTACCGAGACAAAGCAGGCCGAGAATTTCCGCAAATTGTTCATGGCGATGTCCAAGGACTTCCGCGTGATCCTCGTGAAGCTTGCTGACCGTCTCCATAATATGCGCACGATCAAATCCATGCGCCCCGAAAAGCAGGCCCAGAAAGCCCGCGAGACCATGGACATTTATGCGCCTCTTGCGGGCCGTATGGGTATGCAGTGGATGCGCGAAGAGCTTGAAGATCTGGCCTTCAAGGTGTTGAATCCCGAAGGTCGTGCCAGCATTATTCGCCGCTTTATTCGCCTACAAAAAGAAACTGGCGATGTCATCCATCAGATCACGGGTGATATGCGCATCGAGTTGGAGAAAGAGGGCATCGAGGCCGATGTCTTTGGCCGCGCTAAAAAGCCGTTCTCAATATGGCGCAAGATGCAGGAAAAAGACCAAGGGTTTAGCCGTCTTTCCGACATCTATGGTTTTCGAATTGTCTGTGCATCAGAGGCTGAGTGCTATCAAATTTTGGGCATCATCCACCGTCGCTGGCGCTCTATTCCCGGGCGTTTCAAAGATTACATCAGCCAACCTAAATCCAACGGCTACCGCAGCTTGCACACCACTGTTTCTGGGCGTGACGGTAAACGCGTTGAGGTCCAAATCCGCACACACCAAATGCACGATGTGGCCGAAGATGGCGTGGCTGCTCACTGGTCCTACCGCGACGGTGTGCGCTCAAATAACCCCTTCGCCGTTGATCCGGCAAAATGGGTTGCTGGTCTGAAGGAGCGTTTTGAGCAGGCCGAGGATCACGATGAGTTCCTTGAGGCCGTTAAGTTGGAAATGTATTCCGATCAGGTGTTTTGCTTCACTCCAAAGGGTGATGTGTTCAAATTGCCGCGCGGTGCGACCCCGATTGATTTTGCCTATGCGATCCACACGAGGATTGGCAGCGCCTGTGTTGGTGCCAAAATTGACGGCCTGCGTGTGCCGTTGTGGACCCGCCTCAAAAATGGTCAATCCGTTGAGATCATCACGGCCGAGGGCCAAAAACCTGAAGCCACATGGATGGAAATTGCGCAAACGGGCAAGGCGCGCTCTGCCATTCGCCGTGCGTTGCGTGAAGAAGACACAGAGCGCTACATCAAGCTTGGCCAAGAACTTGCGCGCGTCGGGTTTGAACACATAGGCAAGCAAGCAACAGATAAAGCGTTGACCACAGCCGCCAAAACCATGGGGCTTGGCGGACGCGATACATTGCTTGCACAGCTTGGTGCCGCGCAGATCACCGCGCGCGATGTCATTCAGGTCTTATTCCCTGAATTGGCCGCAAAAACGGGCGAAATTGTCGAAGGTAGCCGCGCCGTTGTTGGCTTGCGTGCGGATCAAACGTTCCGGCGTGCGAGCTGCTGTGCACCGCTTCCGGGTGAGCGGATTGTTGGCATTACTACCCTTGGTGAGGGTGTTTCGATCCATGCGATTGACTGCAACACGCTTACCCAGCTGACTGATGACGACAGTGATCGCTGGGTTGATCTGCATTGGCACGAGGGGCCGCACGCGGCGATTTACGGTGCAACGATTGAACTGACCATCGCCAATGATGCGGGTGTTTTGGGCCGTCTATGCACACTTATCGGTGAGCGCGGCGCAAATATTTCAAACATCACATTTGAAGAACGCACCCCTGATTTTTACCGTTTGATCATTGATGTTGAGCTAAGAGACGTCAGCCACATGCACGCGGTTTGCACCGCGCTCGAGGCTGACACCAGCGTTGCGCACATCGCGCGGATGCGCGGTGATAACGTGCCGCGTAAGGGCTTCAAAGGGGCAGAGGCCAGCAACACGGTCCATTAAGGCTAATCCCAAAACGCGAACTGGGGTCTGTTATTAGCAGGTGGGTTGAGTAAAGTCGCACCAAACATATGTGCTGAACATCGGCCAGCAACGAAGGACATATTTTGATTTTCAAACGCCGCGATAAACGGTCTTGGCTGAGCACTGCGCGCGAGTTCTTATGGCCCCGCGGCGGTTGGGCGCGCGCGTTCCATTATGTAAAACACCGTTTGCGCCGTTTGCCAGATGAGCCTGAAACAATTGCCCGCGGTATTTGGGCGGGCGTATTCACGGCCTTCACGCCGTTTTACGGACTGCATTTCTTGATCGCAGCAGCCCTTGCCAAGGCCATGCGCGGCAACATTCTGGCGGCTTTGCTGGGTACGTTCTTTGGCAACCCGCTGACCTATATTCCCATCGGGGCAGCGTCATTAGGGACAGGGCATTTCTTGCTCGGTACCGGTACTGTCATCGATGTTGAACGCTCACTGGGCGGTAAATTTGCCGATGCGTTTCTTGATCTTGCGCACAATTTTACGACTTTGTTTTCGGACCGGGTTGCGGACTGGCATGGGCTTCACGTCTTTTTTGCAGAAGTGTTTTATCCTTATCTTGTGGGCGGTATCTTTCCGGGCGTGGTCTGTGCCTACGCCTGTTATTTCCTTAGCGTGCCGGTCATTCGGGCCTATAAAAACCGCCGCAAAGGTATGCTGAAAAAGAAACTTGCTGAAATTCGCGAGAAAGCAGCACAGAAGGCTGCGGCCAAAAAGGTCGAAGGTCAGCCTCACGATCCGTGACTCTTTCGCTTCGCCCCTTGCACCGTCACGGGTTTCTCCTAATGTCTTCATCACACGATGTGCGAAGGGATCAGCGAGATGACACAGGAACTACGCCTTGGGGTGAATATTGATCACGTTGCGACTGTTCGCAATGCCCGTGGCGGTGCTGTGCCTGATCCTGTGCGTGCGGCGATTGTTGCCCAAGAGGCGGGCGCCGACGGTATTACCGCACACCTGCGCGAAGATCGCCGCCATATCGGTGACGCGGATATCGAAGCGTTGATGGAGGCGCTTACGGTGCCGCTTAACTTTGAGATGGCTGCCACTGATGAAATGCAGCAAATTGCGCTGCGCCATAAACCCCATGCAGTATGTATTGTGCCCGAAAAGCGCGAAGAACGCACAACTGAAGGTGGCCTTGAAGTAGCCCGCGAAGAAAACCGTCTTGCCCATTACATCGCGCCGCTGCGCGAAGCTGGCTCGCGCGTTTCAATTTTTATTGCCGCTGATCCGCGCCAAATTGATGCGGCGCACCGGATTGGCGCAGAAGTGATTGAATTGCACACTGGTGCCTATTGTGACGCTTTTGCCGAAGGTGATTTGCTGACACGTGACGCCGAACTGGCCAAGCTGACTGACATGGCCAGCTACGCGCATAGCCTCGGGCTCGAGGTCCATGCAGGCCACGGTCTGACCTTTGGCTGCGTCGGCCCCATCGCCGCATTGCCCGAGGTCAAAGAACTTAACATCGGTCATTTCCTTATCGGCGAGGCAATCTTCCGCGGCTTGCCGGACGCGATGGCTGAAATGCGCCGCCTGATGGATGCCGCGCGCACACTGTGAAGATCGGTAGCACATATTTCGCCCATGGGGAGTGCGGCGCATGATCCTTGGGATTGGCACAGATCTGGCGAATATTGAGCGTATTCAAGGCACGCTTGATCGGTTCGGTGACAGGTTCAAAAATCGCGTCTTTACGAATGAAGAAAAACGCAAATCTGAAAGCCGCAAAGACGTTGCTGGCACCTACGCCAAGCGGTGGGCCGCCAAAGAAGCATGTTCCAAGGCGCTTGGCACAGGGCTAGCCATGGGGATTGCGTGGAAAGATATGTCCGTAAGTAATCTGCGCACAGGCCAGCCCGTGATGCATGTGACGGGTTGGGCCAAAGATCGCCTCGCCGCCATGACGCCCGACGGGCATGAAGCGATTGTTCATGTAACCTTAACCGATGATCATCCGTGGGCGCAGGCCTTCGTTGTGATTGAGGCACGGCCCGTTTCCGCCCGCTGATAAGCTGCAAACCTTGACAGTCGTGCCCTCGCGGCCCATCTAGCCCCAACTCATTTTTACAGATCGGACCTTTTTTATGGCCAAAAAAGACACAGCCAAAGATGGCATCGGCGAGACCATCAAGACCGTCGTCTATGCTTTGCTGATTGCGGGCGTCTTTCGCACCCTGTTCTTTCAGCCATTCTGGATCCCATCAGGCTCTATGAAAGACACGCTGCTGGTCGGTGATTTTCTGTTTGTGAACAAAATGGCCTATGGGTATTCACAGTATTCCTGCCCGTTTTCTGCCTGTCCTATTCCGGATCGCATCTTTGGTTCTGAGCCCGAGCGCGGTGATATTGTGGTGTTCCGCCACCCTGTGAACAACTCGGATTTCATCAAGCGCGTTGTGGGGATGCCGGGCGACCGCATTCAAATGAAAAACGCTGTTCTGCACATCAACGACACCCCCGTGGGCATTGAAGCCGCTGGTGAGTTCGTTGAGGTGTTCGAACCCCAAGGTCCGCAAAAACGGTTGCCCGCTTGTAAAGGGTCGGTTGGCCTTGGCGCGGATTGCATCAAGGACAAATACATCGAAACACTGCCTGACGGTTCGTCCCATTCCATCTTGGATGTGCGCGTCAGCAGCGCCGATAATACACCCGTCTACACAGTGCCCGAAGGCAACTATTTCTTTATGGGCGACAATCGCGACAACTCATCTGACAGCCGTTTTCCGCAGTCACTTGGGGGCGTTGGTTTTGTACCGGCCAAGTATCTCATCGGTCGCGCCGACCGCGTTATCTTCAGCTCACAAGGTCGCTCTATGTTGTTCTTTTGGACATGGCGCGCGGACCGTTTCTTTAAGAAGTTGTAATGAAGCTAAGCGCAGACCTGAAAGCATTCCAAACCCGTTTGGGATACGCCTTTGACCGGCCCTACCTTCTGGTGCGGGCCGTTACCCATTCGTCCATGTCCACGCCAAACCGCGATGACAACCAGCGGCTCGAGTTTCTGGGGGACCGTGTTCTGGGCCTCGTAATGGCCGAAGCCCTTCTTGATGCAGATCGCGCTGCCGCCGAAGGCAAACTCGCGCCGCGCTTCAATGCGCTTGTGCGCAAAGAAACCTGCGCCGCCGTGGCCCGTGACATTGACGTGGGTGCTGTGCTGAAATTAGGTCGCTCCGAGATGCTTTCTGGCGGACGTCGCAAAGAGGCCCTTTTAGGTGATGCGATGGAAGCGGTGATTGCCGCGATTTACCGTGATGGTGGCTTTGAAGCCGCGCGAAGCACTATTCTGCGCCTTTGGGGTAAGCGGGTCGAAACAGTTGAGGCAGATGCCCGCGATGCCAAGACAACGCTGCAGGAACACGCGCAAAGCCTTAAGCAAAATCCGCCCAGTTACCGTGAAGTCTCGCGCAGTGGCCCTGATCACGCACCGGTCTTCACAATCGAAGTACAGCTGACCAGCGGCGAGGCCGCGACGGCCACCGCAGGCAACAAACGCAACGCCGAACAAGCCGCTGCAAAGGCGCTTTTGGAAAAGGTAAAATCATGACAACAAGCGCCGGATTTGTGGCCCTCATCGGAGAGCCCAACGCAGGGAAATCTACGCTTCTCAACCGCATGGTTGGCGCAAAAGTGTCCATCGTGACCCACAAAGTACAAACGACCCGCGCCCGTATTCGCGGTGTTGCCATGTCCGGTGAAAGTCAGATTGTCTTCGTGGATACCCCTGGTATTTTCCGTCCGCGCCGCCGCCTTGACCGCGCTATGGTCACGGCCGCGTGGGGTGGGGCTGCGGATGCGGACATCGTTGTTCTGATGATCGAAGCGCACCGCGGCATCACGGATGGGGTTCGCCAGATTATCGAAAGCCTGTCAGAGCGTGAGGGGACACAACGCGTTGCCCTTGCCATCAACAAGATCGACCGCGTTCAAGCAGATGTTCTGCTGGGGCTGACCAAAGAGTTGAACGCATTGTTTGCCTTTGAAGAAACTTTCCTCATCAGCGCTGAAAAAGGCCACGGGACCGACACGCTGAAATCTTGGCTTGCGGGTGTCGTGCCAGAGGGGCCCTATTTGTACCCCGAAGATCAGATCGCTGATCTACCCATGCGTATGATTGCAGCCGAAGTGACCCGCGAAAAACTGACCCTTCGCTTGCACCAAGAGCTGCCTTACCAAATGACCGTAGAGACGGAAAAATGGGAAGAACGCGAAGATGGTTCGGTACGCATCGATCAGCTGATCTATGTGATGCGCGACGGCCACAAAGGGATCGTCCTTGGCAACCGCGGAGAGACAATCAAAGCGCTTGGTAAAGCGGCACGTGAAGAGCTGACAGAATTCGTTGGCCGCAAAGTGCACCTCTTTTTGCAGGTCAAAGTCCGTCCAAACTGGCTTGAAGAATCCGAGCGCTATTCCGAAATGGGGCTTGATTTCAAAGACGGCGCCCCATGAGTTTGGCACGTCTCACCGCTGATGTGTGGGTGGGGGCGTACCTGACGCGACTGCGCCTGATGGATATTCCTGCGTTTGTGGTGGCCAAAGGTGATCTGACCGCAGGGGCTATTTTGATCAAGATGAACACCCTTGATGGTAAAGCCACGGCCTACCAACGCAGCTTTGACATTATGACGGGTGATCGCAATTGGGTCATTTTGGCCGAGGGCGATGAGCATGATGTGGATGCTTCATTGAGCAAACAGCGCAGCTTTGATCCCGACCTTTGGGTGATTGAGGTCGAAGACCGGAAAGGCCGCCATTTGCTGGATGAGCCGGGTCTAAGCGAATGATCACGTGGCGTGACGAGGGCGTTTTGCTATCGGTGCGCCGCCACGCAGAAAGCGCTGCGATCATTGAAGTGTTCACGGCCGAACACGGTCTGGCCTCAGGGGTGGTACGCGGCGCGTCCAGCCGGAAAATGACACCGGTGTTACAAGCTGGTGCGCAACTTGACGTCACTTGGAAAGCACGTTTGGCCGAACACCTTGGGGCCTTCACTGTTGAGCCACAGCGCAGTCGCGCGGCCATTGCTATGAACAACCGCTTTGCGTTGGCGGGGCTCACGGCGGTCACGTCTTTGCTGGCGTTTTCACTGGCTGAAGGGGAAGGGGACGCTGATTTTTACGCGCGTTCCACGGCCCTTCTTGATTTGCTTGGGCAAGATGATGTGTGGCCACTGGCTTATCTTCAGTGGGAAATGATGCTGCTTGAAACCGCGGGCTATGGGCTTGACCTAAGCGCTTGCGCTGTGACCGGTGCGCAAGAAGGCTTGGCCTTTGTTAGCCCTAAAACGGGGCGGGCCGTGACAACAAAAGGAGCGGGCGAATACGCCTCCAAATTGCTGCCACTGCCACCAGTTCTGTTGGGCGAGGGCGACGCCAGCACAACCGAGATTTGCAAAGCGCTGAAAGTAACGGGGCATTTTCTGGAAACCCAATTGGCGAAAAACCTAGGAGGCAAGCCTGTCCCTGCCGCACGCGCCCGCCTTATAGATGCAATGCGCCGCTTAGCCCAAACAGAGGCACAGTCTTAGCACGCCTCCAGTACCATCTGTGCTGTGGTTTCACCTTCAGTGACAGCCCTCAAAATCATTGTGCCCCCCAGAACATCCGCAGTATTTACTGCGCTCAATGTTTCAAAGAACGTAGCTTCTTGCGCTAAGTCGGGGCAGGCGCGCTTTGTTGCGCCAAGTTTAATCCACGGGTAAGTCGCCATCTGACGTGCGGTGAATGTGTTGCACGGGGCCGTACCAGTCACGGTTTCCGCTGCGGCAAAGCTGATTGTTGCGGTCGCGTCAAAAGCCGCGCCGTTTATTTCGATCACATGCCAAACGTTGTCACCGGCACCATAAGCCGTAATCGTTTCATCTGCAGCACAGGCCGCAAGTGATGCGCAAAGAACGAAGGGCAGGAAGGTTTTCATGCACTTACCCTACTGCTGACCTACGGGGCGGCAAGTGCCGGTTATTCATATCCTTGTGAGCGCCGCAAACGCAAAAGCCCCCGCACAGTGGCAGGGACTTTGTATGTCAGATGTGTTTGGCTAAACCGCTTATCCCAAAAGGCGACGCGCAATAACCTGTGCCTGAATTTCTGCAGCGCCTTCGAAGATGTTGAGGATACGTGCATCACACAGAATGCGACTAATTTTGTACTCAAGCGCAAAACCGTTGCCGCCGTGGACCTGCACCGCGTTATCGGCCGCAGCCCACGCAACCCGCGCACCCAAAAGTTTCGCCATTCCCGCCTCAAGATCACAGCGGCGGCCTTCGTCTTTCTCATTGGCTGAGAAATACGTCAGCTGGCGGGCAACCATGGTTTCAACGGCCATCATGGCCAATTTGCTGGAAACGCGTGGGAAGTTGATCAACGACTTGCCGAACTGTTTACGGTCCAGCGCGTATTGCATCCCGACGTCCAGCGCAGATGCAGCCACACCAACGGCCCGCGCGGCGGTTTGGATGCGCGCACTTTCGAAGGTCTCCATCAAGTGCTTGAAACCCATACCTTCGGTGCCGCCCAAAAGGTTCTCGCCTTTGACATGGAAGTTATCGAACGCCAGTTCATATTCCTTCATGCCGCGGTAGCCCAGTACTTCGATCTCGCCGCCGGTCATGCCTTCAGTCGGGAAGGGGTTTTCCTCGGTGCCGGGGGTTTTCTCGGCGATAAACATGGACAACCCTTTATAGTTGGTTGTCTCGGGGGCCGTGCGCGCAAGCAGCGTCATGATCTGTGTGCGGGTGGCGTGGGTGATCCACGTTTTGTTGCCGGTCACCGCATAATCGCCGTTATCATCTTTGACCGCACGGGTGCGCAGCGCACCAAGGTCAGAGCCCGTGTTGGGCTCGGTGAAAACGGCTGTGGGCAACGTCTCAGCGCTTGCCAAACGGGGCAGCCACTTTTGCTTTTGTTCTTCTGTACCGCCGCAAAGGATCAATTCGGCTGCAATTTCAGAGCGGGTGCCAAGGCTGCCAACACCGATGTAGCCGCGCGAAAGCTCCTCGGAGACCACACACATAGACGCCTTGGACAGGCCGAACCCGCTGTATTCTTCGGGAATGGTCAGGCCGAACACACCCATCTCGGCCAGCTCTTCGATGATCTCCATAGGGATCAACTCGTCCTTGAGGTGCCATTCGTGGGCAAAGGGCTCAACCTTCTCAACCGCATAGCGGCGAAATTGCTCGCGGATCATTTCCAGCTCTTCATCCAGCCCAGAGGCACCAACGGTGATGTTGGCGGATTGCTCCTGCATCAGCTCCACAAGGCGGGTGCGCGCGGCTTGGGTGTTGCCGCTTTGGGTCAGCTTCATCACCGCAGGCGTCATCAGCGCGCCCATTTGCTCTTGGGTCATGCCGATGTCTTGCAGGCGCAGGATTTCGCCTTGGTTCATCGGGATGCCACCGTAGATTTGCCAAAGGTATTCACCAAAGGCGATCTGATGCAGCAGCTGTTCGGTCTCACCGAATGTGCCTGAAGCCTGCAAACTTTCGGCCCAGTTCTGCATTTGGCGCAGGGCCTCTACATATGTAGCCAACCACGCCAGCCCATGTGCCGCCGTCTGATTTTGCTCAATCAACGCACCGCTGATGCGATCGCCGTCCGTGACTGTGGTGCGAAGGCAGTCTTTCGCGGTCTCCAGTACTTTTTCGCAGGGCGCGATAGCATCTGCCGTCAGTGCCAAAAGATCAGGCAGAACAGTAGCTTGCGTGAGGGTCATATCTTGTCCGTCATGGGCCATGAGAAGCTTCCTTTTCAAAACTGAGTTTCTGCATACGCACTTTGCACCTGCAGCGCAATAATAATTCGCGAAAATTACATCTTGCGCACAAATGTGTCGCACCAGATTTATGTCTTGCAGGGCAGTGTCGGCAGTGAATTTGCCTGCTGTTGTTTGCAGCGCAATCCGATAATGCTGTCCCTATGACAATTCTATACGAACAACCCGCGCTTATTATCTTCGCTTTTGTGATGATCGGCCTACTTGCAGGATTTGTCAAAGGTGCCGTGGGATTTGCGATGCCGATGATCATGGTTTCGGGCCTTGGCACGCTGTTGTCGCCCGAATTGGCAATTGCCACGCTGATTTTGCCCACGGTCGCCGCTAATTTGTTGCAGGCTTTTCGCACCGGTATTCGCGCGGCCTACGAATCGGCTAAGAAGCACCGGCTCTATTTGTTGATTTGCCTGTCGATGATCCTTGTGACTGCACAGCTTGTGACATCGCTCGAACGGTGGGTGCTTTATCTGATTTTGGGCATTCCTGTGACGTTCTTTGCCACGTTGCAACTGATCGGCTGGCGCCCGTCCATCAACCCAGGCAACCGCCGACCGGTTGAGATTGGCGTGGCGCTTTTTGCAGGCTCGCTTGGGGGGCTTTCGGGCACATGGGGGCCGCCTACTGTACTGTATCTGACCGCACTGGATATCGCCAAGCGCGAGAACTTGCGTGTGCAGGGCGTGATTTACGGCGCAGGTTCTGTGGCGCTTTTTTCAGCTCACCTGAAGTCCGGCATTTTCAATGCGCAAACATGGTCGCTTTCGGCACTGATGCTGGTGCCTGCGGGCATTGGGTTGCTGTCGGGTATGGCGGTGCAATCGAAACTGGACCAAGCCAAGTTCCGCAAAATTACCCTGATTGTTTTGGTCGTAGCGGGGCTTAACCTGATCCGTCGCGGCGTTCTGGGTTAGCCCTGATTGCATGCGGCCCCGCCCGCTTGGGGCAGGGCCACAGCGCTATGAGTTAGCCGATTGCGGCCGCTTTTACGTCTTCATCGATGAACGGCACGTACTGCTCAAAGTTGGTGGCAAACATATCCACCAACTTTTGCGCTTGGGCGTCATAGGCCGCTTTGTCGGCCCATGTGCTACGCGGATCCAACAGGCCTGCGTCGACGCCAGCCACAGTAACGGGCACGTCAAAGCCAAAGTTTGGATCTTTACGGAACGTTCCTTCGTTGAGTGAACCATCAAGTGCTGCGGTCAACAGTGCGCGGGTTGCTTTGATTGGCATCCGCGAGCCTGTGCCATACGCGCCACCGGTCCAGCCGGTGTTTACGAGCCAGCACGTCGCGCCGTGGCTTGCAATCTTTTCGCGTAGCAAATTGCCATAGGCTTCTGGGCGGCGGGGCATGAAAGGTGCGCCAAAACACGTTGAGAACGTGGGCTCGGGCTCGGTCACGCCGCGCTCTGTGCCGGCTACTTTTGACGTGAAGCCGGACAAGAAGTGGTACATCGCTTGGGCTGGTGTCAGGCGCGCAATCGGAGGCAACACACCAAAGGCGTCACAGGTTAACATGATGATATGCTTGGGGTGTCCACCAAGGGCCGTTTCAGACGCGTTCGAGATATACTCAAGCGGGTACGCGCAGCGCATGTTGGCGGTCAGGCTGTCGTCGCCGAAATCCAGTTCTTTGGTTTCGGGATCAAACACCATGTTTTCGATGACTGTGCCAAACTTGGAGGTGGTCGCGTAAATCTCGGGCTCTGCCTCGGCGGACAAATTGATGGTCTTGGCATAGCAGCCGCCTTCAAAGTTGAACGTCCCTCGGTCAGACCAGCCATGCTCATCGTCGCCGATCAACACACGGTTTGGATCGGCAGACAACGTGGTTTTGCCTGTGCCCGACAAACCAAAAAACACGGCCGTGTCGATAGGGTTGCCCTTGGCGTGGTTGGCCGAACAGTGCATTGGCATAATGCCCTTTTCGGGCAGCAAGTAGTTTAGCAATGTGAACACAGATTTTTTATTCTCGCCCGCGTATTCCGTGCCGCCAATCAAGATGATTTTGCGGCCAAAGTTCATCGCAATCACGGTCTCGCTGCGGCAATCGTGTTTGGCAGGGTCCGCTTTGAATGAGGGGCAGTTGATGACGGTGAAGTCGGGTACAAAGCTGTCCAGCTCGGCGCGCTCGGGGCGGCGCAGCATGTGGCGGATGAACAACCCGTGCCAAGCAAGCTCGGTCACCATGCGCACGTCAAGGCGTTGCGCAGGGTCCGATCCGCCAAACAAATCTTGTACGTGGTAATCGCGGCCCTTCATGTGGGCCAGCATATCTTCATAAAGCGCGTCAAAACCCGCTTCGGACATTTCGGCGTTATTTTCCCACCAGATACTATCGGCAACAGAGGCTGTGCGCACAACGTGCTTATCCTTGGGCGAGCGGCCCGTGAACTTACCGGTGCTTACTAAAAAGGCGCCACCTTTGCCCAAAGTACCCTCGTTATTCTTGAGAGCTGTTTCGATTAACGCTGGTTCCAACAAATTGTAATAGACTTGCCCAAGCCCCTTGATGCCTTGTGCGTCGAGGGTGTGGTTTGGGTTGACCCGTCCAAGTGTCATTTGAAGTCTCCAAGAGTTGGCGCTGGTATTTGCGCGGAATACAAGGCGCTTAACATGACGTTTCCAGAGTTGAACAGGACGCATTTGCCCTGTTAGCGCCACCAATTCGGGTTTAGCGCAAACACTGTTTCTCATCTGCGACGTTTATCATCATTTAAGGAAGTGATGCGCTTACTCAGCGCGCACCTATCAGCCCCGTTTGCGAGATATCAGTTGATTCGCAGGGTGAAAACGGTGATATTGTCTATAAAAGTAGGCAATAACGATTAAAATTGAGGATGAGTAGTATGTCCAAGATCGCTGTGGTCGAAGGCGATCGGAATATTCTGACGTCTGTCTCCATGACGCTCGAAGCTGAAGGCTTTGACGTTCAAACATATAACGACGGGCAAGCCGCCCTAGATGCGTTCAACAAGCAGATGCCTGATATGGCTGTGCTCGACATTAAGATGCCGCGCATGGACGGGATGGATTTGTTGCAGCGCTTGCGCCAGAAAAGCGCGATGCCAGTCATTTTCTTGACGTCCAAAGAAGACGAGATTGATGAGGTTCTAGGCCTGCGGATGGGGGCGGATGATTACGTCAAAAAGCCCTTCAGCCAGCGCCTTTTGGTAGAGCGTATTCGCGCCCTATTGCGCCGGCAGGATGCGCTTGACGGGATTGAGATTGCCGAAACCGAAGAAACCAAAATCATGGTTCGCGGTGAACTTAGCATGGACCCACTGCGCCACGCGGTCTCGTGGAGGGGCAATGATGTCTCGCTCACTGTGACCGAGTTTTTGTTGCTGCAAGCCTTGGCGCAACGCCCCGGGTTTGTGAAATCGCGCGATCAGTTGATGGACGTAGCCTACGACGAGCAAGTCTACGTGGACGACCGCACCATCGACAGTCACATTAAACGATTGCGCAAAAAGATGCGCACTGCCGACAGTGATTTCGCTGCGATCGAGACGCTTTACGGCATCGGTTACCGCTACAACGAAGAATAGAGCGCCCGCGTTGAGCAACGTTGATATTCCTTCCTTGAAGTCAGTGCGCGAGGCCAGCATCGCCTTGGGTGAACCCCAAAGGGGGGATCGACACGGAGCTGCGCGCGCGCCGTGACAGGCGGGGTTTGTCTGCGCTGACAAGCTCGCCTTTGGTGCGCAAGACCATCACCTTCAACTTGTTGGGTCTGATGATTTTGGTGGCGGGGCTGCTTTACCTCAATACCTCGCGTGACAGTTCGGCGTTTCAACGCGCCGCCTCTTTGTTGACAGAAGTTGAATTGATCGCAGACGTGTTTGAGGCGCAGGTGCCCGCAGGTACGCCTGTAAACTTGGCAACTGCTGATGGGGTAGACGCGCCCAAAACACTGGCTGAGCTTCATCTGCGCGGTCAGTCGGATGTTTTGTTTTTGATCCATCAGCGGTTCTTGTGGCGCAGTCGTTGGGCGCGGAATGCGGCAACAGCGCGGTTCTTGGCAATCCAGCAGACGGCGGGACGTTTATCACGGATATGCTGGCTGGCGCATGGCGCGGCATTGCGCGGGTGATCGGTGGCGCGCCTACTGACGCGGATACGGTGACCTCCCAAGACCTTGTGCGGCAGTTGCTGGGCCAGACGCTGGCGGGGCAAACCGTTGTTGTGCCCGCCATTGATGCAAGCGGGCAAACCATTTTTACGGTTGCCACGCCGATCCTGCAAAACGGCGCGGTCATCGGTGCAATCGGCATGGCAAGTGCGGCGGGTGAGATTGACCAGCTTGTGAAAAGCGAGCGTGAAAATCTGTTGCAGATGTTTTTGATCGCTATTTTTGTTAGTGTCGGCCTTAGTTTTGTGTTGGCTTCGGCCATCGCGAACCCGCTGTCTGATCTGGCGGCGGCTGCTGAAATTGGGCGCGACAAAAGTTCGTCTAAACGTGCCCCGTCGCGGGTGCGTATTCCTGATTTAACCGCCCGCCCGGATGAGATTGGCCGCTTGTCTGGTGCGCTGCGCGGCATGGTCGGCGCGCTTTATGATCGGATTGAGGCGAATGAACAATTCGCCGCTGATGTTGCCCATGAAATCAAGAACCCGCTGGCCTCTTTGCGGTCTGCGGTAGGCACAATGCGCGTGACCAAGCGCGATGATCAGCGCGAGCGCCTGCTTGAAGTGATCGAACATGACGTGCAGCGCCTTGATCGTTTGGTCAGTGACATTTCCAACGCATCGCGCTTGGACAGTGAGTTGGTCAAAGAAGCAGAAGAGCCGTTCGACCTTTTGAACATGCTTTCGAACCTGTCAGATTATTTGGGCCAAAGTGCGTCTGAAAAAGGGGTGGAGCTGGTCTCGGACCTGCCACCGGGGCCTATCATGATCGACGGTCTTGAGGGGCGCTTGGCGCAGGTGTTCGTCAATCTCATCACCAACGCTGTGTCCTTTTGCGACGAGGGCGATGCCATCCGCGTTTGGGTTCGCCGCCGTGATAACCGCGTGTTGATCGTTGTCGAAGACACAGGCCCTGGAATTCCCGATCAGGCGCTGAGCAAAGTGTTCAAACGCTTTTATTCTGAGCGCCTCGAACAGCAGTTTGGCAATAACTCGGGTCTGGGCTTGGCGATTTCCAAGCAAATCGTTAAGGCCCACGGCGGCGTTATCTGGGCCGAAAACATCCGCCCGACTGATGCGGATGTCACCTCTGACCCTCTTGGTGCGCGCTTTGTGGTGGGCTTGCCTGTTTAGCCGCGCGTTTTTCTTCAATTTGAACAGATGGTGTGCTAGGGGCTGGAGATGGACCTTATCCACGCCACCACTGTTGCTGTTGATGGACGCGCGCTCATGATTATGGGTGCCGCGGGGCGTGGTAAGTCTGCCCTTGGGCTGCAAATGATAGCGCTTGGAGCTCAATTGGTGGCTGATGATCAAACGGCTCTGCACAACGTTGATGGCGCCCTGATGGCTGCTGCCGCCCCCAATATTTCTGGCCTGATCGAGGCGCGCAGCATCGGTGTGTTGCGCGCAAATCCTGTCGCGCAAGCGCAGGTCATGGCTGTGATTGATCTGGATCAGGTGCCACCGCCAGATGCTGAAGCACCCACGCGGTTGCCCGCACCACGCTATACCGAATTTCTGGGGCTAAAGTGCCGCGCCCTTCCGGCGGTGGCCGCGGATTATGCACCGGCGGCCTATTTGCAATTTCTCAAATGCGGGATTGCCAATGATGTCTGAGCCAAGTGCAACGCCCGCCCAAATGCCAAGAGCCGAAAACGCTGATGATACCGCGCCGGTCGTCTTGGTGATGGGGCCGTCTGGGGCGGGGCGCGCCACTGCAATCGCGGCATTGGAAGATTTGGGTTTTGAGGCAATCGACAACATGCCGCTGTCGTTGATCCCGCGCCTTTTGGATGGACCGCCTGTGTCGCGGCGCATGGCTTTGGGTCTTGATGTGCGCAACCGTGATTTTTCCGTTGATGCGGTCTTTGCGCTGATGAAGCGTGTTCAATGTGAGGTGATCTATCTGGATGCCCGCGAAGATGTGCTGGTCCAACGGTATTCCGAGACCCGCCGCCGCCACCCGCTTGCGCCGCAAGACGCGCCGTTGCTTGGCATCCGCGCCGAGGTTGCGTTGCTTGCCCCTATCCGTAAGCGCGCTGGTTATATCTTTGATACCTCGACGTTAACCGCCCAAGAATTGATCACAACACTTGGCGGCTCTTTCGCCACGGGTGGTGCTGCGAATTTGGCGATCACAGTGCAATCCTTTGCCTATAAGCGCGGGCTGCCCCAAGGGGTTGATCTGGTGTTTGACTGCCGCTTTTTGCGCAACCCCCATTGGAAGCCCGCTTTGCGTGAAAACACTGGCCTTGATGTGCCAGTGCAAGATTACGTCATGGCCGATCCGCTTTTTGATCCTTTCTTTGATCACCTGACTGGCATGTTGCGCACGCTGTTTCCTGCGTTCAAGGCGTCGGGCAAGACACACCTTACCGTGGCGCTTGGCTGCACAGGCGGACAGCACCGATCCGTCACAGTTGCACAAATGCTGGCTAAAGCCCTTGCGCAACAAGGCTGGGAAATGTCAGTTAGGCATCGCGAATTAGACCGACACCGCAGCGCCTCGCTGCCCCTCAAAGGAACATCCACTTGATTGGCATTGTGATCGTTGCACATGGTGGATTGGCCCGCGAATATTTGCGCGCGGTTGAACATGTGGTCGGTCAGCAAGCGGGAATTGTCACTGTCGAGATCAGTTACGAGCACGACCGCATCGCCAAAGAGGCCGAAATTTGCAGCGCCGCCAACACAGTGGATACAGGCGACGGCGTTGTCGTTGTCACTGATATGTTCGGGGGCTCGCCCTCCAACCTTAGTCTGGCCGCGTGCAACCCCGCAAACCGCATGATCCTTTATGGCGCCAATTTGCCCCTTTTGATCAAGCTCGCGAAAACCCGCAGCTTACCGCTGAAGGCCGCCGTTTTGGGCGCCCGTGATGCCGGCCGCAAATATATGGACGCCCGAACCGTGGGCCAAACCGGATACGAGTTATGACCCAAACTATTTCCAAAACCTTCGAGATCATCAATCAAAAGGGCCTTCATGCCCGCGCCTCTGCGAAATTTGTTGAGGTGGTCGAGCAACACGCCGCAAACGTTGAGGTCAGTAAAGATGGGCTTAGTGCCACAGGTGACAGCATAATGGGGCTTTTGATGTTGGCAGCATCGAAAGGAAGTTTTATCAATGTTGAAATTTCGGGCGCCGATGCAGATGCGGCGGCGCAAGCCTTGGAAACACTGATCGTTGATAAGTTCGGCGAAGAATTCTAGTGTTTGTAGGGGCTGCTAAAAAGGATCGTTTCAATGGTTGATCGCCTTGAACAAAGACCCCCAGCCCAAGGCGCGCCTGCAGACGTGGTGCCCTATGACAAGCGCCGCTTGTCTTATGCGAATACATTTACCAATCCGTTCAAAGCCAACGTAATCCGCGTGATGGAGTGGATGACGGGCAAAATTCCACTGCTCTATCTTATCCGCCGGTTCGAGCGTGAGGGCGCAGCCTACGGTCAGGCGTTTTGGAAACAAGCCCTGCGCCATATGGGTATCACCCTTGAAACGCCCGCCGAGCAAATTGCCAACATTCCCGCCACTGGGCCGGTTGTTGTGGTGGCCAACCACCCGCACGGTTTGGTTGATGGTATGATCTTGGCGGAATTGATCGGCCGCGTGCGCACAGATTACAAAATCCTGACGCGATCGCTGTTGACTGGCGTGGATGAGATCGAAGAATTCATGATCCCGGTGCCCTTTCCGCATGAGGACGACAGCCTGCAAAAAAGCCTTGATATGCGCAAACAAGCGATGGCGCATTTGTCTGCTGGCGGCGTGGTTGTGCTGTTTCCATCCGGTGTTGTGTCATGCTCAGAGACGTTCTTTGGCCCCGCCGTTGAGGCAGAGTGGAACCCTTTTACGGCCAAGATGATTCAGCGCTCAAAAGCCGCCGTGGTGCCGATTTACTTTCCCGGGCAAAACAGCCGGATGTATCAAATTGCTAATAAAATCTCGCCCACGTTGCGGCAGGGCCTGTTGATCCACGAGGTGGTTCACGCGCTTAATAAACCGCAAAGCCCGGTGGTCGGCGCACCATTTGATCCGGCGGAGATTCAGAAATGGTCTGCCAACCCACGCGGCTTTATGGCGTGGCTTCGTGAGAAAACACTGGCCCTTAAGGCAGACTAATCAACGGGTCGGAACGGGCGTTTCGCCGCGGTAATCATAAAACCCGCGTTTCGTTTTGCGTCCCAACCATCCAGCTTCCACATATTTTGTCAGCAGCGGGCAGGGCCGGTATTTCGTATCTGCCAGCCCGTCGTGCAAAACGTTCATGATGGACAAGCAGGTATCAAGGCCAATGAAATCGGCCAACTCAAGCGGGCCCATCGGGTGATTTGCGCCCAGCTTTAGGGACGTGTCGATAGACGTCACCGAACCGACGCCCTCGTACAGTGTATAGATCGCTTCGTTGATCATCGGCATCAAGATGCGGTTGACGATGAATGCGGGAAAATCTTCTGCGGTGGCAGATGTTTTGCCAAGACGCTCAACAACGGCGTGGCAGGTTTTGAATGTATCTTCGTCAGTGGCGATACCGCGGATCAGTTCAACCAGCTG